>JAGOSM010000016.1:24866-27258 GCA_018062315.1 Simkaniaceae bacterium
GCAGTAAAGGCGAGTTTATTTCTCCAGACACCTGACTGTCTCCAGTTGAGCCCTAAAGAAACCGAATTGTTATCCGCAAGCTCGATGACAAGAACTTCGATGAAAACCTGTTTAAGAGGTGCATCGAGTCCTTTAATGAGCTCTCTCACTTTATCGAGGGTCTGGGCATTTCCTGAACCAATCAAGGTGTTAGTCACCTGAAGCCACTGGATGGAAGCAATGGTGTTTGAGAGGGTGTTTGCTGTCGTTGCATTTTCATTCTGCCGGACATCTCGAGAGATAGCTTGAAGGGCAGTTTGGATCTCATTTCCCTGATGATACTGCAATTTGTAAAGAAGGAAGCTTGTATCATCAATGGTCTCAATGGAAGTTCCGGCTGTACCATCTTTTGAAGAGATATCAAATTTCTCAAGAAGGTCGAGGCACCGTTTAGTGGCTTGATTAGATCCAGAGACTAAAATGGTGGAGGTTTTAGACATCCACTTGAGGTTATTGATCGTATCGATCAGCTCTTTGTCATCTACCCCAGCATTTGTCAGGTTATGCTCAAAGTCGTGGAGCACTTGAATGAGCTCTTCTCCTGAGAGATTTTTGGGTTTGTACACGACATACCCTTCAGGAGGAGGGACTGCCATTCCTCCATTTTCCACATCGAAGCGATCAGCTAAGGCTTGTACTTTAGTCAGAGCATCTTTAGTTCCTGTGAAAATGACCGAATTCGTTTCAGGAACAAAGCGCATATGCTCGATTGTTTTAATAAGATCGGGATCGGGTTCTCCTGTTTTTTGGAGGTCAGCGATGATATTGCGCAAAGACTTAGTGAGTTGGGGCCCGGATACATGCTTGAGCTTATAAATCAGAAAGGTGGTAGATCCCACCTGTTTAATGGGTTGTGCATTTTCAGGAGTGTCAATCCCTGCAACGAGTTCTTGAATTCTCGCCATCGTTGTGGGAGGCCCGGTAAAGAGGATCGATTGTGTCGCTTCGATGGTACGTGCCGTAAGGATCGATTGAATGAGAGTAGGATCTTCTAATCCTGCTGCTTTAAAATCCTCTGCAACATCCATCAGAGTCGTTTTCAATTTATCGAGCGTTGTGTATTTCGGTTTATACATGTAGAAATTAGAAGCTCCCTCCACATTCGAAGGAACATCGAAATCGGGAATCAGACGGGTCACTTCCTGAATCGCATCGGGGGTTCCAGTAATATAAAGAGAATTGGTCGACTTAATGTATTTAATCGAATCGATGGTGCGAATTAAAGGGGTGCTGTGGATGCCGGAGGACTGGAGATGATCGGCCATTTGTCTCAATTCTTTTAAGACAAAATCGCCTGAGGCATTTTTCAGTTTATAAAGAGAAAAGGTAAGAGCTCCTGTATTGCCATCTTTAGAGTCGATGATGATGAGGAGTTCCTTCAGTTTAGTAATATCTTGAGAAGAGCCTCGAAAAGCAAAAGAGTGAGATTCGGGAAGGTAGCGCACATTTTCAAGAACGGAACGGAGAGAATCCCCTTTGGGCAGGGTATTCTCGAGATTTTGGATGCCCTCTTCTAGCTGTGCTTTAGACCTATTTTGGATCGGGTAAACAAAAAGCTGAGATTTTTCATTGGCTACATCAGAGGCATCTAAAGTGGGCATGATCGCATTGATTCGATCAAGACTTGCTTGGTCTCCTGTAAAAGTAATGGCATTCGCAGAAGGATTAAATTTTGCTGATTGAATCGTCATTAAAAATTCGGGATCAGCAAGACCTGAATTCTTAAGATTATCTCCGAGTTCCTTGATCGATTTGAGAAGAGTTTCTCCATCATGTGTATGAGGAGTGTAGATTAAAAAAGCATTTGAGGGGTGATCCCCTTTGCTATCAATAGAAGGGAGAATTTCTTTAATTTTATTGATTGCAACAGCCGGACCGCTAAAAATAATCGAGTTAGATTCTGGAATGTAATGGGAGTGTTCAAGAACAAGACGGACTCCATCTCCTGGGGGAATGGAATTGGCTAATTTTTTTAATCCCTCTTGAAGTTGGGTAAAGGAGCGATTTTGAATCTTATAAACAAAAACTTCTGATGTGTTGTAGGTCACATCGGGAGAATCTAGGATCGGTAAAATGGCTTGAACGCGATCAAGACTTGCTTGATCTCCTGTAAAAGTGATGGCATTGGAAGATCCATTATATTTTGCAGAAGCTAGTGTTTTTAGGAGAGCAGGATCAACAAGTCCCGAGCTTTTTAGATTGTTTGCAAGTTCTTCTAGAGAAGCTAAGACAGATTGGCCGCTACGGGAATGAGGAGTATAAATGTAAAATTGACCTGATCCGAGGGCCCCTTTCGAGGAGTCAAGTGATTCCATGAGACTTTTGACCTTAGCTAACGTCGCAGGAATCCCTG
>JAGOSM010000068.1 GCA_018062315.1 Simkaniaceae bacterium
CCCAAGGTAGTCCATTTTTCTTCGGTCGTTGTCAAGAAGGGCTTCCATTCCCACGAGCGAATCAGCTCCTTATAGGTATTAAAATGGTATAAAGGAGGGCTTGCTTGGCTGATATAGCTAAGCTTTACTTTAAAAGTTCTTTCATTGATCAGATGAATCGTTGAAGTCGTTCTCTTGTGTAAGTTTTGAAATAAACGGAGCTGTTGCTTGGTGAGAAGGAGTTCTTCCTCAGAGTCCTGATCTGGTAAAAATGCCTCTAGTTCGAGAATTTTTTCTTCAGTTTGATACAGGATTTGTTTAATCCTTGAGTGAAATAAATTGAGTTCTTGAGGGACTAACTTTTCTTTTCTAAGTTCCGTCCGAATAAAAGAAACTTGCTTATCTAGTTGTTGATACTCTTCCTGAATCGAGTCTGCCATCAGAAGTGAAATAAAGCTGAGCAAGAGGAAAATAAATTTAATCATGAGACCCTTGGGTTCGATAAAAACTGAAGAACATGTTTCCATGAATCTGTACACGCAGTGAGGTGGGGCTTTAATGTACCCCCCATTTCGTATCTATTACCATCAAGAGGATTGATGATTGTAGTCACTGTTAAAGGGATATAAGGGGGTGCTATCATATGGCCAGCTCCCTCGTAAGTGAGATGAATTGCATGAGGACACTTCTCTTTAATTTTATTGCCAAAAATCTGAGAAGGCCACATTTGATCATCCGACCCGGAGATGACAAGAAGGGGACATTGAATTTTTTCTACGGGAATACGAGCAGATGCTATTTGATCGATCGCGCTTAAGAAAAAAGGGGTTGCTCTTATGGGCCTAGTGACTTCGGAAGGAACGATAATCGGCGCAATAGGAAAATCTTTTCCTCGATACGTCCAGGAAGGAAGATGAAACCTAGGAAATCCTCCATATGTTGCACACGAGGGAACGTACGCTACAATTTTATCAATATGGCAAAAAGTTCCGAGAAGAAGAGCTGCCTCCCCCCCTTTTGAAGTTCCCATAAGAGCCACTAAATCGACTTCCTTCCTAAATTGTTCAATTGCCTTTTGAAAATATTCCAAGGGAATACGTTCTAATCGAGGGGGTAAATTGCCATATCGAAAATAGGGAAGAGCGTAGGCTACAAATCCCCTTGATGCAAGTAAAGCAGCTCTGGTATCGGGTCTTCCCCCCCCAGATCCACTCATGACAATCACCCCTATTTTAGCAAGAGGGGTTGCTGGATAATAGATTCTCCCCTCCCCTCTTTCTTCATACCGAACTCCCCTGCTCAAATAATGTTGCTTCACTCTCATTTCAGAAGCAATTTTACCTCGATCGAGAATTTTTAGAGAGATCAGTGTCGGATCTATTCCTTTTTTGATGTAAACAGATTCCATACTCTGGGATGTCATAGAAACAACCCATTCCATCTCTTTTGGAGAGGAAGTCTTTGATTGCCAAAGAATACCATAATCATCAATAAGATCAGCATGTAAAAGCATCCCCTCAGGGATATTTAGAGGGATATTTTCGTCAACAAGAGCTTCTTTAATATCCATGCACTAACCGAGGGGGAGGCTAAGGATGGGTGGGGGAACCTTAACTTCCTTAGCTTGTAGATTGTAAAGCTGTTGTAAAAGAGCAAAAGTCTTTTTCGAATCAAGGTCATTATCTTTGATATAAAAATAAGTACCATGGTAGCAAATGGATAAAAAGGCATCTCTAGGTTCTACAGAAGATGAATGAATGGTGATCAGCTTAGCAATGGTTTTTTGTAATTCAAGGTATTGGGGAAGATCGCTATTAGGGATATTAGCCACCCGATTTTCTGCATCTTCAATAGGAACTTTTACCCCTAAACTCAGGTAGTACATACACCCCATGATAGATCTTGGTAAAATTCCAATTTCTGCATCATCATTAAAGCCTACCTTCAAATTGACAACATACCTGTTTTTTACAAGCTCAGCGTGCTTGAGAAGTTGAGCTAATTCACGAGCTTCAGGAGAGTCATTAGCAAACGTGATCTGAAGCATGTGATCCTTCACTCCAAGTTGAATTTTATGCTCCAGTTGTAACTGCCTCATCAATGTCATGATTTCATTAAAGCGGTGGTATTGAGCATCCTCTTCCTGAGAAGAAGAGGTTGCTGCTCGAAATGCATTGGAGTGATCGTCAAAAGATTGCAGTGTCAGCTTGAAAAGACGAGAGATATCCCATCCAGTAAAAATAAGTTGTTGAAGTATCCTGAGATCGATAGGTTCCATCAGCTGAGCTGCAAAATCTTGCCCTTCAAGAGGGGCATATTGAATTGTCGGTTGATTTTGCCAGGAATAATCAAATCCAAAAGAGGCCGGATTTTTTTCATTAAATCCAGGGATTTTAAACGAGGTACCAGCCCCCGTCTTAAATGTATATTGAGTTGTTATTGTATTGACGTCTAAAAAAAAGGGAGTATCAGCATAACGCATCCTCACAATATTAAGGAGCATCTGCTCACTTGTCGATTGTTGAATCGCGATATTATACGCATTTCTTCCCCCCATTCCTTGAATAGAAGTTCGAGGACTCACTGTAGCACATCCCACAAGGGAAGTAGAAAAAAGGACAAACCAAAATTTTGACATCAAGAACCAAGTTATCCGATTAAAAAATAATATGCAATCTATTGAAAATCTTCCCAAATAAATCGATTCACCAAAATCCCGGTCAGCCAGACAATAAGCCCTCCCCAGAAAGCCCCTTCCCATGCAGTAATTTGAACTCCTAATGAAATTAATGAAGCTAGCCAAAAAGTAAAGGCATTCACCACAAGCAAGAATAGTCCTAGAGTAAACACGGTAATCGGAATCGTTAAAATCACGATGATAGGTCGAATCACTGCATTCACAATACCGACAATCAGCCCAAATAAAATGGTGTCTGGGAGGTTCTTAATCTCAAGATCGGGAATAACATGCGCCGTTGCAACCACAACGACTGCCGTAATAAGAAGTCTTAGAAGGAAGTAGATCATTTATGTTTCTCCAAGGTTACGTTGATCAGTCCTCCCTTAAGAATTGAATGAAGATCTCTCTCACTCAAATTATGGAGAACAGTAAATGAGGTCCCTTTCGTTTTATTCTCCACTTGGAGTTCATTTGTTTTTTTGATCACCTCTTTAATATGGCTGATTTCGAGAAGGTCTCCTTGATGCACATTTTTATAATCCATTTCAGATTTAAAACAGAGAGGAAGGATTCCAAAATTGATCAAATTTTTGCGGTGAATCCTCGCGTAGCTAAGGGCTATTACCGCTTTCAAACCGAGAAATCGGGGTGCTATCGCCGCATGCTCTCTAGATGACCCTTGTCCATAGTTTTTACCTCCAACTATGATAAATCCCTCTTTTTGATGAGTTAAGGCTCTTGTATAAAATGTTTCGTCAACCTGACTAAAAGTAAATTTAGAAATCTCAGGAATATTGCTTCTAAAAGGAAGGACTTTAGTTCCTGCAGGGCAAATTTCATCGGTGGAAACGTTATCCTGAAGTTTTAACAAAACCGGCCCCTTAATATGATCTGGAAGAGTTGAAAAGGGAGGAAGCGGCTTAATATTTGGCCCCATGATGAGTTCATGTTTCATTTTGTCTTTAGGAGGACGGGTCATAAGATCAACCACTTCAATCGTCTCGGGCTCTTCCCACTTAGGATAGGGGATCCCGAGGGTTCTTGGATCAGTGATCACTCCTGTTAAAGCAGAGGCTGCTGCAATTTCTGGAGAACAGAGGTAGACTTGATCTTCCTTTGTTCCTGATCTTCCTGGAAAATTCCTCGGCACCGTTCTAAGAGAAATTTTATCTGTTGCAGGAGCCTGGCCCATCCCAATACATCCATTACAACCCGCTTGGTGAATCCGAGCCCCTGCCCTGATTAAAGAGGCTAAGTGACCCATATTGGTGAGATTATCGAGAATTTGTCGTGAAGAAGGGTTGATATCTAAAGAAACCTGAGGCTGAGCTTGTTTTCCTTCAAGCATCATGGCTGGAATTGCAAAATCCCTTAGCCCTGGGTTTGCCGAAGAGCCGATCATACATTGGAAGACGGGACGACCTACCACATCTTTCACAGGAACCACATTACCTGGGCTCGTAGGCAGGGCGATGAGAGGCTCTAATTTAGACAAATCAATGGTATCGTGTTCATCATAGGTTGCACCGCTATCTGCAACAAGTTCTACCCAATCTTTCTCTCTCTTTTGTTGCTTTAAAAATGCGTATGTCATGCTGTCTGAAGGAAAAACAGAAGCGGTCGCACCGAGTTCCGCTCCCATATTGGCAATCACGTGCCTATCCATTGCATTTAAGTAAGCAAGACCTGGTCCGTAATACTCAAGAATTTTCCCCACTCCCCCAGATACGGTGTGCCTTCGTAAAACCTCAAGGATAATATCTTTGGCACTTACCCAATCAGATAATTTTCCTGTGAGTTGAATTCCCATAATTTTAGGCATGCTAATATAATAAGGCTCTCCAGCAATGGCAAGGGCAACTTCAAGCCCCCCAGCACCCATGGCAAGCATCCCCAAACTCCCTGCAGCACAGGTATGGCTATCAGAGCCGAGTAGAGTTTTACCTGGAATTCCTAACCTTTCCATGTGTACAGGATGGCTTACTCCATTTCCCGCTCTACTGTACCAAAGGCCAAATTTACGGGCAGCGCTCCATAAAAAAAGATGGTCATCGGGGTTTTTGAAATCTGTTTGTACAACGTTGTGATCAACATATTGGCAAGAGACTTCCGTTTTAGGCTCTTTTACTCCCATTGCCTCTAACTCGAGCATCACCATGGTTCCTGTAGCATCTTGACAAAGGGTCTGATCAATCTTCAGTCCAATTTCCTTGCCAGCAATCATTTCTCCTGAAACAAGATGAGATTTAATCAGTTTTTGAGCAACGTTTTGCGCCATATTTTTTACCCCTGGTTATACGGGTCAGGGTAAGAAATAGCCGATTTTGTGTAAATAAAAAAATTAATAGCATTCTATTGATATTTTATTATGTGGTATAATACTTAAAAAGGATGTGAAATGTTTTTTATACCACCTAATCAAGCTTCTGGGGAAACCCTCTCCTGCCCCCTTGATTCAGCCACCAAGACTGAGTTGGGTAGGTATAAATACCTTGTTCAGGCTACAAAAGAGCCTACTTCGGTATTCGGCAGAATATGGAATCATTTTTTGAATACTCTAGGTGACTGGATTCCATGCCTTTCATCTCCAAAGAAGCTGATGGCCGAGAAGGTTTCTCTTTTAAAGCGAGCTGAAAATGAACTCCAAACAGACCTCAATCGAACCTGGGTGCTTTTTTTAAATGGGAAGCAGTACAAAAAGGAACCTGACTTTACCCAAGCAATCCCAGTTTCTGAAGAACAAACGTATGAAATGCTCACTTTTAGTTACCAGAAGGTGTGGGCTATATTTATGAATTCTCTACAGGGGGCTCATCCGGAAGGAATCCCCTACTGTACAGTCTCCTCTGGGCGCCTTCAGTCTGCTGAATGGAAAGTATCTGATGAAGGAAAAGTGACCTTAGTTGCAAAATCTATTTTTGCTGTTATTCCGAACATGGAAGCGCTGGAATTTTCTGACGATGACAAACAGGTTCTCTCTTTGACCTTTGAATACACTTTAGGCGAAGGAAATTTATCCTATCAATATGAAGAAAGTCCTTGGAAAGAACTTTTATTTAATACCTATCCTAAAATTTCACGACTTGAACCTTCCTCTTCTCTCCGAGAAATTATGGAAAGTATGCATGAGCTCAATGTGTTTCAAGGAAACGATATACGGCAACAGATTCTAGAAACCTATAATGCAACTCAAGCTCCTGCAAACCATTTACCAACCACTTTCGAAGACGGAAAGGAACTCCTCGATGATGTCTATAACATCGATACGCCGGCCCTTTTACTTGCATTTTTAAAAACTACAGAGCAAAAAAGTGAGTAAATCTGTCATCTCTTCAATATAAAGTTGTCTTGGAGCTCCCATTCCATGCCCTGAATTAGGGTAAACTCTGAGAAGATAAGGATTTTTCTTTCCTCCCAAAGATTGAAGGGTCGCTGCAAATTTATAACTATGAAAGGGGACAACCCGATTATCGTGATCTGCTGTAGTAATCAAAGTGGCCGGGTAATTTACCCCCTTTTGGATGCGGTGCAGAGGAGAATAGGCATATAAAGTGTGAAAATCTTCTTGGTTTTCACTATTGCCGTACTCAGACGTCCAAGCCCATCCAATCGTAAAATATTGAAATCTCAACATATCCAATACTCCCTTCCGGATAATCACCGAACTAAAAAGATCTGGGCGCTGTAGCATAGACGCAGCGACAAGAAGCCCTCCATTAGACCCTCCTGTAATCCCAAGGTGCGAAGGAGAAGTGTACCCTTCCTTAATCAGAGTTTCTGCAACTGCAATAAAATCATCAAACGAATGTTGTTTTTGATGACGAAATCCCCCTTCATGCCACTTTTTACCATACTCCCCTCCCCCTCGAATATTGGCAAGGGCAAAGACTCCCCCTTTTTCAAGAAGGGCAAAGAAGGCTGGGGTAAAACTTGGAGTATAACTGATATCGAATCCCCCATAGCCTGTAAGGAGAGTTGGTCTCAATTGATCTTTTTTTAACCCTTTCTTGTGGACAATAAAAAAAGG
>JAGOSM010000069.1 GCA_018062315.1 Simkaniaceae bacterium
GAATGTATCCATATAAAGGGGAATCGCATTCGCTGCAGTAAGTCCAAATGATGTTCCCGCATTTAATCCAGCGGCTGGGGCCTTGGGACAAAGGGCTCCCATGCTGATGACAAAGGCGACGATGTAAAAAATTTGTTGCACAAAACGGACCCACTGGGCGTTATTCCATGCTTTCACTTTTTTTTCTATCTTCGGAAGTAAAGTGATCGTTTTATTTTTTAATATCAAGAGCTCCTGATCTCGGAGTTTTTTAATGCGTTCTATTTCTTCCAGGAGATTCTGATTTTCTTCTTGATTCTCAGGGGCAATACGTCCCTCTAACCCCTGAATGATCTCACTTGTTTTTGCTTTGACTAGGAGAGCTTCTTGAACATGCTCAAAGAGCTTAAATAATTTAAGTGCGCATGACACTCCCATTTCTGCCTGGATCTCTTCCATTTTTGAAGAAAGTTCTTCCCGAGTTTCGGTTCCTTTCAGAAACCACTTGATTTGATCTTGAGCCTCATTCCATGCAGAAGTTTCTTTGGAGACCTGTTGCTGAATCACCTTAAGATTGAACTTCGATGCCATATCTTGATGTGTCACAATTTTTTTCATTCGAATGGCTATCTCTGTAATCAAGGGAAGGGTGATTACAAAGAAAATTACAGGCAAAATCCACGACGTATTTGTTAACGTGCCACTGATTCCTTGTAGATGAGGAATATATTTTCCAAGAGATACAAGAATCATGATGAGACCAATCCCGGTCAGACAAAAAGCATCCAAGGCAAGTCGAATACCCAAGGCTCGATCGCCATTGCGAAAAGCTTGGATTGCTTCTTTTAAAGAACAAATCCCTACCCCAACATTGATGACTCCACCGATGACGCCGCATACTGCAGTGGACATTGCAACGCTATGTAATTGAGAAAGAGCAGGATGTAATACCTGAATCCCTTGAAAGGCGGTATACCCAAGGGTAAAAAGATCTCCCCCTATATAAATAGGATTAAACCGATCCCATAAACTTTTTTTTGCAATTTCTTTGTTTAATGTTTTTTGCTGAATAAGGGATGCAATGGGAAGGGGGTCAGCTGAGCCTAGGTAAGGCCGGGGTTGAATAGTGAATAGGTTCCATAATAACAAACTCCATTTAATTATGAAACTATTTTATAATAATATTGATTAATTTACAATTAAATTATATCTATATCGTAATGTGTTGTTTGTCAGGGAGATAAATTCTAAACTCGGTTATGAGGACAACCGATGGGAAGAACGATTTGAAGGATACAACGATATGAACGATAGGGGAAAAAAGCTAAGGGATGGTCATGATCAAATCGCTATCCTGCTATTTTTCTATTTAATAAAGATAGAAGGTGGGTTTTTTTGACTGATTTATATTTACGCTTCGGTAATTTTCAACGAATTCAGTAAGAAGTTTTTGGATAGCTCCAACCAGAAGTTCCTCTGATTTAGAATCGAAAGGAGAGTCAATAAAACCATTAATACTCCATATATTGGGGTGTGATTGGAGGTTTGTTCTATTCATTGTTATACTGGCTCCCACACTCAGAGTGACTCTAGAGATAGGTAATTCTCCTCCATTCCATTTGGAAACTCCACCTACTCGAATGCTCAAGAGGGTACCAGAAGCAAATCCAACTACATCCTCACTTTCGGGCTTAATCACATTTCCAATAACACTCAGTTCTTTCTTAATGATTGCTGTAATTTTTTTATTCACCTCTACATTTTGAATAGAGCAAGGGGGAATCACAGCAAAAGCATTTAATCCAGCCAAAGGATTGCCATCAAAGAAAGTAGGGACATCCTGGCAATTAAGACAGATTCCTGGCTCTTTTTGATGAGTAGTTTCAGTTCCCTCGCAAAATATGAATACAAAAACAAAAAACCAAAGCTTTATTTTTTTTATGTTCATGCAATTACATTAAGTATAATTTTTGTTTTATTTTCCATATTGCGATATGTATACATGTCTAGGTTGTTTGCATTGGGGAGGTAACGTTCCTCTTTGTTATTTTTCCACTCTTTCCATTTTCTAGCAATGGGGGCGACACACGCTTTCCAAAAGCCACCAGCTTCACAGCATTTAATACCCCGCGTAATTAAAGCCTCGATGATACCAATTAAGATCACTCTAACAGCATAGTTGGGGGCTAGGCAAGCAATAGCATCCATAGATCGCCCTGTGCCGGTCACCACTTCTTCACACCACTTTGGATCTACAGGGCGATTGGGACCGACAATATCGTTGAAATCACCGAAATTTGATTGTGCATTGCCCTGACTTTCTTGATAGGTACAGCGAGTCATTCGATTTTGAAAATAAAGCCGATTTGCAGATAAATTTACCCTGCCTCCGCATGGGGCATGGTCTATGCAATGATCACAGCCAGCATGTGCTGCAATCGCCTGGAGTTGTTGAAGGGATTGCTCTACTTCTTCTTGCATTCCTAAATTGTCATAGCTCACCACTTCTCCAAATGCCGCTCTAAATGCCACTGTCTTGGCGAGTTCTATATCAAGAGATTGGCCTAAACAAAGGTTTGCGCATCTAAAATCTTCAGCAGCATCCTTATACTGCATAGCAATTAAATAACTATCACCTCTAGAAACATAAAGTTGGGCAAGTGTGTCATGATCAGCACAATCTATGATTGCCAAGTGTTGAGTTTCAAGTGTAATGACATCCTGAATGGACTCACAATGGCTATAATCAATGTCTATGCTAAATAAATAAGAACAGATCAATACAGAGAAAAAAAACCACCGCATACAAGGTCTCTCGTTAAGGAAGTAGGTACATTGTATGATTATATTGATTTTTTTAACAAGAATGTTTTTTAAAAAAGAGCCTTATCTGCAAGTAGGTGTAGCAATTGACTTATACTCAAACAACTTGGAAAATCGGTTTTGGACTTAAGCGAAAGCTCCCGCGGATCGACGATCGTAAGTTCCCCTATATTATTAATATTGGGGGACTTACGATCGTCGATCCCCGGGGCTTTGGCTAAGTCGAAATCCCGATTTTCTAAGTTGTTTGGGTATATCAGATAAAGGAGAACTGACAGGGCTCTATCGTAAAATGATAAGGAATGTTGTGAGGGGCGGACCCCAAAAAGGGCTCAATGGTGCGGCGCATAAGTCGCAAAGAGTCGGAGTTTTTTACCACCCGTTCGCAAAAGCTCACTAGAGAGCGCAGAGCTCACAGAGGAGAGAATGACATTTTACAATGAGATATTTCTATTTCTTTCTCTGTGGGCTTTGTGCTCTCTAGTGAGCTTTTGCGAACGGGTGGTGGAAAATCTTTTTTTCCGATTTTCTATCACAAAAACTCGCATAGCATGTGCATATTCCGTATGAGCTCTTTTACGGTGAAATGATTGTATCCACCGTTTTGTTACTGCTTGTTGAAAAGAAGGGGATTTGATACGTTAAGAGGGTATGACTGTATGTATTATCCCGGCAAGACTGAACTCCACCCGCTTCAGAGAGAAAGTGCTATGTCAACTCCTTGGCAAGCCAATGCTGCAGCATGTCTATGAAGCAGCTACCCGCTCTGGTTTTTTTGATGAGGTTGTATTTGCTGTGGATCATGAGAGAACGGCAGCCCTTGTGGAGGGATTTGGGGCTCCCTATCAGATGACTTCGGTTAGTTGTGAAAGTGGGACCGATCGCCTCATCGAACTGAGGGACCGATTTGATGCGAATATTTTTGTGAACTGGCAGGGGGATGAACCTCTCGTCTCTTCTGCAATGATTCGGGACCTCCTTCAAAGCGTGGGAGATGGATCAGATATCTGGACCCTCAAGACCCCCCTTGATAGAGAGAGAGCCCATCACCCCCATGCTGTTAAGGTGGTCACTCGAAAAGACGGGAGGGCCCTTTATTTTTCGAGAGAGGCAATCCCTCACAAAGGCCCCTATTTTAAACATATTGGCCTCTATGCTTTTTCAAAAAAAGGATTACATAAAATAAGTCAGTTGACCCCTTCTCCCCTGGAAAAAGGGGAAAAATTGGAGCAACTTCGGTTTTTGGAAAATGGACTTGATATCACAGTTCATGAGACATCTCATGATTCTGTCGGGATAGATGAGGAGAGAGACCTTGCTTTTGCAGAGCAGTGGTTGACAGAGAGGGGCTAATCTAGGTATCATCTTGGTCCTATGCTAGCTCAAGAAGAATACAAATACGGATTCCGCACAGAGATTGAATCAGAAACTTTTGAAAAAGGGTTATCTGAAGAGGTCGTTCGCGCTATTTCACAAAAAAAGAATGAACCTCCGTTTCTTCTTGAATTTAGGCTCAAGGCCTATGAAAAGTGGAAGGAAATGATCCCCCCTAATTGGGCCAATCTGAACATGGACCCCATCGATTTTCAAAATATTCGTTACTACTCTGAGCCGAAACAAAAGCAACAACTCTCAAGCCTCGATGAGGTAGACCCCGAGATTCTCCGCACCTTTGAAAAGCTGGGAATTCCCTTGGATGAACAAAAAAGACTCGCCAACGTCGCGATTGATGTGGTGTTTGACTCGGTTTCTTTAGGGACTACCTTCCGCCAGGCCCTTCATGATGCAGGGGTCGTTCTCTGCTCTATGAGCGAGGCGGTGCAAAAATACCCCGAGATTCTCGAAAAATATCTGGGCTCGGTTGTCCCGATTGGGGATAATTTTTATGCAGCCCTTAATTCGGCTGTCTTTTCAGATGGTTCTTTTGTCTATGTCCCCAAAGGAGTGAGATGCCCCCTTGAACTCTCCACTTATTTTAGAATTAATGAAAGGGAGACTGGGCAGTTTGAACGGACTTTAATTCTTGCTGAAGAAGGTTCCTATGTGAGCTACCTCGAAGGGTGCACAGCCCCCGCATATGACCAAAATCAACTCCATGCCGCAGTCGTTGAGCTCATTGCCCTAGATGGAGCGGAGATTAAGTATTCAACGGTGCAAAATTGGTATGCAGGAGATAAAAAGACCGGGAAAGGGGGCATCTATAATTTTGTAACGAAACGGGGCCGGTGCATGAATCGGTCTAAGATCTCTTGGACTCAGGTAGAGGTGGGCGCTGCAATTACATGGAAATATCCAAGCTGTATCTTGCAGGGAGATGATTCTGTAGGGGAATTTTATTCAGTCGCCCTCACTAACGGAAAAATGCAGGCGGATACAGGCACTAAAATGATTCATATTGGAGATAGGTCAAGATCCACTATTATCTCAAAGGGGATTTCTGCAGATCAATCGCACAACACCTACCGAGGCCTTGTCCTCATTCAGGGAAAAGATTGCCGCAACTACACTCAATGTGACTCGATGCTTGTGGGGAATCAGTGCTCGGCAAATACAGCTCCTAGAATTGAAGGGAGACATCAGACCGCAGAGATTGAACATGAAGCATCTACCTCTAAACTGAATGAAGAACAACTTTTTTATCTCCAAGCAAGAGGGATTAGTAGAGAAGATGCGATTTCACTCATTGTCAATGGATTTTGTATCGATGTGATTAAAGAACTTCCCTTAGAATTTGCTGTAGAGGCACAAAAATTATTAACACTTAAACTCGAAGGATCGGTGGGATAATGTTAGAAATACGTAATTTACATGTAAATATCCTCGATAAACCGATTTTAAAAGGGTTTAATCTCCATGTCAAGGCGGGAGAAATTCATGCCTTGATGGGCCCTAATGGCGCAGGGAAGTCAACCCTTGCTAAAGTGCTTGCAGGACACCCTGCTTACGAGGTAACTCAAGGAGAAATTCTCTTTCTTGGACAAGATCTACTCTCTCTTGAGGTAGAAGAAAGGGCTCAATTGGGGTTGTTTATGGGATTCCAGTACCCTGTAGAGATTCCTGGGGTGAGTATTCGGCAATTTTTAGAAGCGGCAACCCGTAAAAAGGGAGAAGAGCTCAATATACGTCCAGAAATTCTGGGAAGACAACTCAATGTGGGCTTTTCAGGGGGGGAAAAAAAACGGTTTGAAATCGATCAAATGCGTCTTTTAAATCCCAAACTGGCCGTTTTAGATGAGACCGACTCAGGTCTTGATATTGATGCGATTCAGGTTGTTTCTGAAGGAATTAACGCATTTATGGGAGAAGATAGAGCCCTGATCCTTATTACTCACTATCAAAGGTTACTCGACTATGTGAAACCTCACCATATTCATGTGGTGATAGATGGGAAAATTGTCCAATCTGGAGGATCTGAGCTCTCCCTTGAACTCGAGGCGTGTGGTTATGCTAGATACGCTTAAATCTCTTTATGTAGAGCATGAGAAAACATCTCATGCGAAAAGGGCATGGGATCTTTTTCTAAAGCAAGGTTTGCCTACCCATAAAATGGATCCTTTTCGACATGTCCCCCTTGCCAGGCTATACCGCTCTTCCTTTGAAAAAGGGGTAACAGAGATTCAAAGTTCCCTTCCTGCGGCTCAAAAACAAAGCCCCTATGTGCAAAATCGGTTATATCAAATGCTCTCTGAAGAAAAGAGCTCCTTTGTTTTTCTCAATTTAGCGCT
>JAGOSM010000017.1 GCA_018062315.1 Simkaniaceae bacterium
AGGTTATGTAGGGTACGAAGAGGGAGGTCAACTGACAGAAGCTTTGAGAACTCACCCTTATTCGGTCGTTCTTCTAGACGAAGTAGAAAAAGCTCACCACGATGTGTTCAACATCCTACTCCAAGTGTTTGACGATGGACGGATTACCGACAGTAAAGGGAGAACCGTCAGCTGTAAACATGCCCTGTTTATCATGACTTCTAATCTGAAAGAAGCCGATCTGGCTAAACATTTCCGCCCCGAATTCATCAACCGAATTGACGATATTCTGATTTTTTCCCCACTAAAAGGAGAAGATATCGCCCATATAGTGACCCTCCAACTCAATATTTTAAATGAACGGATGGGCGGTAAACTTTCCTGGGATACTGCGGTTGCTGATTATTTAGCAGAGAAAGGATATGACCCTGTTTTTGGTGCAAGACCTTTGAAACGGCTTATCCAGAAAGAGGTGATCAACCCCCTCTCCTCCGCTATCCTTCGAGGGGAACACCCACAAAAGCTGTCTCTAAAAAATCAGGAAATTGTAATTCATTGAGTTTGTAACCCTTTGTACACAACAAAAATAATTTAAAGAAAAACGATAAGAACGATTTGAAGGATATGAACGATAGGAATGATAAGAATGAGCTGGTTCGTTTAGCTTATTTCTTCTTTATCATTCATATCGTTATATCCTTCAAATCGTTTTTCCCGTCATTTTATCCCCGGATAAACAAATTTTCAAGCATTTATAACCTGAGCTTCGAGTTTATTCGTAACTCAGGTTTGTAAGAACTCATCAAATTGAGCTCTTAAAAAAGAGGGGACCACTTCGTGGATTCCCTCTTTGTCATACATTAGAAAGTAAGTACATGCAAACATGACTCCTAATGCAGGACTAAAAATGGAGACAAAAAGGGCAAGAGCACAAATCAAAGACCGTTTGACCCTGAGATACGCCTTCGACTGAAGCCGCTTGATTTTAAATCCTGTCAAGATCGAAAGGAGCGAAGTCAGCACAAATAAGCAAACTCCATAAATCCCCCATACAATATCGAGCATAAATAAAATAAAGAAAAAAAGGCGAGCTAAAGATGAGGAAAACATCTGGTCTTTTGCAGTCCGATTCTCTGGAACAACTTCACATTCTTCCTGAAAAATATTGTAAATAGCCACCCAATACCTCTTCTCTCGTATTTCTTTTCTTAAAACTTAAAGTGCAACCGCAACTTTTCTTGCGGTTGCATATAAATCGAGATTTTAAACACGGGAACCGGATTTCCCGCAACCTCATTTCTTCTGTAGAAGAGCTAATAAAGTGGTCATTGCCTCTGCATGATGCCTCTTAAATACTTCTATATCTAGCTCTTTAGTCGTCACTGTCATCACAAAATAATCTTCTCTTGGAATATAAGAAATTCCAACTCCATCTTCTTCTGTGGGAAGAAATCCCCCTCCTCCTGTATCGGTCGGGGTTTGTGAAGAAGAAATTCTCTTTCTCTGCAAAAGGCGATACCCTTCATTCTCAAAAAGGGGAACGCGAAGACCATTAAAGTGATCGCGAGCAATCACTGAAAGAGCAAGCATATGCCTTTCATGCCCTCGATTACGCATCGCATCAAGAGTTGCCTCTTTATGCTTTTTGATCGCATTGATTAAAAGTTCCCGAGTCCCTCCCCCTGTTTTGATTGCCAAGGCTAAAGCCTTGGCTTCATGAGTAAGTGTATTAATTGTTTCGGTACGACCTCCACGAAAAAGGCGCATCATCGCTGTTTCATAAATGGCTGATAGTTCCCCCGTCATCTCATAAAAAGCGACAAGGTTACACATTTGCATAAAAGCATCAGGGCTAACCCCCTGTTTTTTTAAAATCCTCTTTCCAAATGCGGTTTCAAAAGTGGACACACGGTATTCTGCAGCCTTTTTTTCAGCCTCTTTTCTCACTTGAACTAAAGTTCGTTCTACTTCACGAGATACCTTAAAATAGAGAGGATGAATCTCTCCTATGACCTGACTTTGAGGGGCTATCAATTTACCATCTTGTAACTGTGTTGCTTCAAAAGCAAGAACATCACCTAACATCTGGGCCTGCACGGTAGATTCAGCTCCTGTATGTTCATTGTTTGTTGCACACTTTCCTTCTAAATCAATAATCCACTGCATCCCCGCATCAAAATGGCGATTCCACATCTTAAGAAGGGCAATTTGGGACATTCCATTCAATCCATCTACCCTTTCATCTTCAAGACAAAGGATAAACTGCCCTTTTTGAATCGCTTCTAAGGAGCATTGATTTGTAGGATCGGTGATTAAGTTTGACCTTATTTTTGCCCACGCATCGCGATGCGTCGTTGTAAAAATCCCAATAGGAGCTTGAGGAGGTGCTTTATTTTGCCGAATGAGCTGTAAATCAGCGAATAATTTTTCCCTAGACTGTCTTAAAGGAACCTGATAGTAATTCCCCTGACACATGACAATAAAATACTCTTCCTGACTGCTTTCAAGAAAATCTAATCCCACCCCAGGAACTCGATGGCTTCCAAAAAGAGAGTTAAATTGCTTCATTGAAACAGGAATAGGAATGCCTGGGAAAAAGGGAGGGATCTTTTTTCTTCTGATTCTATCCAGAAAATCAACGGCTCCTTCGATCATATAAGTTGCTCGAATGAGTTGAGGATCTCCTCCTTCCATAGGAGGGGGAAGGGGTGTCGATAACCCAAACCAGTTTGAATAAAATAAATATCTCCCTTTAAGATACGCTTCCCTTTCCCATATCTCCTGAATATAGTTATCCTTCCCCTCTGAAATTTCTAGCAAACGACCCTGCAAACCCCTTCCGATCGGTCCATATTGAAAATGGGATACCTCAGCCAAAAACAACGTGAGTGCCTCTCCCTCCAGTAATACCTCTCCCTCTTTTTTTAAATGCTCACACGACTGATCTAAAGAAGGTGGCGTTAAAGAAGGAAGATCCCCCTCAAAAGCATCCATTTTCTGACGGCTTAGGTGAGTTAACCCCTTGACTAAAGCCCCTTCTGTTTTACTTTCAAAATATCCCTGCCTTTTCAGAAGATAAGGAAGCCCCCATGTTCTTGCTGCATAAGTGAGAATTCCTAAAGCTAATCCTGTAATCGCTAAGGTTTGTCCTGGGCGCTCTTTAACGACCCCACAAAACCCTCCGAAACCACCTCTTACTCTATCTATAGACATGATCTTCCTTTGGTGAAAAAAGAAGCAGGTTAACTATCAAAAGAAATTTTGTCATCAAAAAACTTGATTCCAACTCTCCCCTCGTGCTATCATGTCGCCCATGACAAAACGATGCGTAGTTACAGGGAAAATCCCCCGACGCGGCAAGAGTTACTCAATCCGCGGTATTGCAAAAAAGAAAAAAGGTATTGGACTAAACATTACTGGAACGACGAAACGGCGCTTCCTTCCCAATCTCTTCAAAAAAAGATTTTGGCTGGAAGAAGAGGATCGCTTCGTTACCCTACGAGTCTCAACACAAGCCATGCGAATCATTGATAAAAAAGGATTGGCTGCTGTGGTGCAAGAGATGCGTTCTAAAGGCCAGCACATTTAGTCTTCTTCTTTTCGCTGTCTATGCCTCAATCCATATTGAGCATCCCAGCGAAAAGAAACCTTTGGTTATCTATTCGACACATTCGAGAGATGACCTCCATGTTTTAGTGTGCAAAGCAATTAAAGGCGCTAAACGCTCTATTGATATCCACACCTATACACTTTCCGATCCAGCCATCATCCGTTTGCTCAAAAAAAAAGCTGCAGACGGGGTTGCTGTTTCTGTCACCTATGATGGGAAAACCACAGCGCCACTCCCCCCTCCCATCCAAAGCCACCCCTGGCACGGAAGGGGGCTCATGCACCGCAAAATCCTCCTCATCGATGACACCTACGTCTACCTAGGGTCGGCAAATCTCACGGAAGCCTCGCTCAAAATGCATGACAACATGATGATTGGCCTCTGGGATCCTCCCCTTGCCACCTTCCTTAAAAATCCGACCCAAACAAGCTTTGGCAATCGCTTTTATTTTCTTCCGAGCCCCGAAGCTCTCCCCTTCCTTCTTAAAAAATTGAATGAAGCAGAGACCTCTATCGACGTTGCCCTTTTTACCCTCACACACAAACCACTGATTGCAGCACTCATTAACGCGCATGAGCGAGGAGTAAAAGTCACTGTCAAATTAGATCGTTATGCCATGAAAGGGGCATGTAAAAAAGCGGCAAAACAACTCTCTGATGCAGAGGTCCCCCTTCTTGTTTCGGAAGGAATGCAACTGTACCACCATAAATGGGTCCTTATCGATAAAAAAATATGGATCATGGGTTCTGCAAATTGGACCCATGCAGCCTTCTCGAAGAATAAAGATTTTATTTATTATATAGATAATATAGACAATAATAAGATCAAATTAAACTAATTATATAAATTATGAACTTAATTCGCTTTTGTTATAATAAATAGCAAATGGAAGTAAGTCATCATCTCAATTTAACAGCCACCCCGGCCACCCCTCCTCCGATCGCCTCGCGCCTTTTTAATAAGGATCCCGTCAAACTCATCAAAATTCTTCAACTCATTGGGAAATGGACTGATACTCTTTTTTCTCCCTCTCAAAATTCAAGAGCCATTCTAAAACAAATTGATGGTCATTTAAAAGAAACTCGATCTGTAATTAAACTAGTATTATTTTTTCCAACGATGATTACTGCGATGAGCAACATCACCCACATTAAAGAAACTCTTTTAAAATGGCTGGGTTTTGACGCAGGAACGACGCAAACAGTGATGGAAATTGCACAAAGTGTGATAGCTAACCATATCGCCCCTTTTTTTGAATCCACCAGCGATCTCATTGAAACATTAAACTCTCTTCGGATTATCGATATAGGACCTTATATCGCTACAGTTCAGATTTTTGGAGGAGCAGCCCTTTTCATTATGTCAGCCCATCAAGTCTACTGTTTAGCTAAACGGTTTTTTCAGGGAGACACAGGAGGCACCTACTCCCTTGAAGTAGCAAAACAGGTGACTACTATTGCAATCAGTATCCTCTCTATTGTCGGAGCCTCCACTACAATTCCCTTTTTAGCCCCCGCCATGCTCAGTTTGAGTACCATTTCTTTGGCAACAAGTTTACTAATTAGCCTTGATAAGATTGAAAAAGAAGAGGCAAACAGAGTATCCTAAGAATATGGAACTCTTTTCCCTTGTTTTCTCCCTTTTTATCTTGATGGATCCTATTGGAAACATCCCTATTTATGTCTCTGTTTTACGCCATATTGATCCCAAACGTCAAAAAATTATTATCTTTAGAGAACTCGTCATCGCTTTAGTGATCCTACTCAGTTTCGTTTATATTGGAGAGCCCCTTCTCGATCTACTCAAAGTGAACAAAGCGACGGTGACCATTTCGGGGGGAATCATCCTCTTCCTCATCGCCATTAAAATGGTTTTTCCTACGAAAAAAAATCAACTCCGCCATGAAAAAGAACCTTTTATTGTCCCCCTTGCGATCCCTCTCGTTGCGGGACCGGCTACCTTAGCGGCCATTATCATCTACTCTCATCGAGTAGATCATTTGGGAATTTTAGTCCTTGCAATCACCCTTGCTTGGATAGCTTCCCTTACCATCCTCCTCCTTTCCCCTCTCCTTAAAAAAGTTCTAGGAGATCGAGGGGTTATTGCTCTGGAAAGATTGATGGGTCTTATTTTAACCCTCATGTCTGTCCAAATGTTTTTAGAAGGAATCCAAGCTTTTTTGTATGCGCAACATTAAGCTCCTTCTCATGTATGATGGCACCCCTTTTCTAGGGTTTGCCGATCATGGTGCTGAACCCACCGTCATTTCTGTATTAAAAAAGGCACTAGAAAAAATCCTTGGGCATCCCGTACTCATTCAAGGAGCTTCCCGCACCGATCGAGGAGTGCATGCGACAGGCCAGGTCGCCCATTTTTTAACCCCTCACCCGATCCCCTCCCTCCGCTCTCTGAATGGACTCCTTCCGCTTGAAATTCGGGTCCTTGACATGGTTGAAATGCCTCTTGACTTTCATCCCACCCTCGATGCTATTAAAAAAACCTATCTCTATCGTCTTTCTCTTGGCCCCGTCCAACTCCCTTTTGATCGCTTTACTCATTGGCATGTGCCTTACCCCCTTAATATTGAGGCCATGCAGAGTGCAGCTGCCTCTTTAGTCGGAGAACACGATTTTTCTTCTTTCTGCAATCAAAGAAAGGCAAACCCCTATAATAAAATAAGAAAAATTGATACTATTTCTCTGATTCAAGCGAGCCCTTTACACCTCCACCTCGAAATTGAGGGAAAATCATTTCTGTATAAAATGGTCAGAAATATTGTGGGAACCTTGGTGGAGGTGGGGAAAGGGCGCCTTGCAATAGATGATGTGTTGAAAGCAAAAACTCGATGTGCTGCAGGAATCACCGCTCCTGCCCACGGGCTCACTTTGAAAAAGGTATGGTATGATTGAACGGAATGACTCTTGCTGGTGTGGCAGCGAAAAAAAATGGAAAAAATGCCACTTCCCTACCCTTCCCAAAGAAAATCTCAAATCGCTCTACCTCAAACAGTACCAAATTATTTTAAAAACGCCCGAACAAATCAAAGGAATCCGAGCCTCCTGCCAATTAGCTTCGAATATCCTGAAAGCACTCTGTTCTGCAGCCAAAGCAGGAGTGACAACAAACGAACTCGATGCCCTTGCAGCGAAGCTTGTCCGTGCTGCAGGAGCTATTGCCGCCCCGCTTGGATATGGAAGCCCCCCGTTTCCCAAATCGATCTGCACCTCCCTTAATGAGGTGATTTGTCATGGCATCCCTAACGATAAACCCCTTGTCGAAGGAGACTTTCTCAATATCGACGTCACCACCATTTTGGGAGGTTACTACGGAGATTGTAGTGCTATGGTCGCTATTGGGGAAATCAGCGCTGAGAAAAAACGGATTATGGAAACTGCATATACCTGCCTTATGGAAGCCTGTGCAATCTTAAAACCTGGAATTCCCCTTTCAAAAATCGGGGATGTGATTGAAGACATTGCCGCGAAACAAGGTTGTTCTGTCGTGAATGAATTTGTAGGGCACGGTGTCGGGATCAGTTTTCACGAAGCCCCACAGGTCTCGCACCACAAAAATAGCAGCAAAATTCCTCTCGCCCCAGGCATGACCTTTACGATTGAACCCATGATTAATGGGGGTGTACGCCGCTCAGTTATCGATCCTAGAAATCAGTGGGAAGCGAGAACGGCAGATGGAAAACCGAGCGCTCAATGGGAACATACTGTCTTAATTACAGAAACGGGATATGAACTCTTAACGACTATTCGAGAAGAATAACCCCTGATCTCTCATCTCTTTCTTTACATTAAAAAGGTCTTTATCTATCGCGACAAGTTCTTTTTTCTTCAGTTTGATTGCTTCCTTATCTTCCAAAAGCTCACACTCCTTCTTAAGGGCAGATTTCTGAGCTTCTAAAGTTTGAAGGCGCTCCTGAAGAGGAGAAATTTCCTCTACTTGTTTGACTTCAGGTTCCTGAATGAGCTGTTTGAGTTGAAAGTTCTCCACGCGGGCAAGGTTGAGCTCTTTAAGCCGCTTCTCCCCCTCTTCGATATTTTGACGAAGGGCTGTAATGAGAAGATCATCTTCTCTCCTCAATTTATAGAGATCATCCACCTCTTTATACAGTTTATCTGATTCTATCGTCGTCGCCTGGACAAGTTGTTTTAATGCGCGTAGGTTATCGGTACTCTCCTCCAATTTACCCAACACATCTCGATGTTCTTCTTCAAGTCTCTTGATCTCTTCTAAGTTTTTATGCTGGCATGTGGCGTAATCTACTTTAATTTCTTCAATGACGAGATTCAGTCCTTTTTTCTCTTCTTCGATAAAAGCCTTGGACTCTTCAGCTCCCCATACCGTTACAACAAGGCTAAGGAGCACAGAAATATTCCATGTGATGTCCCATAGCACCCGATCGTGATGAATGAAAAAAGAGAGGAACAAAAGAAAAGCAACTGACAAAATCCCTTTTTCTGTAAATCTAAACGCAGAAAGCAACCCACCTGCAGCAATCACCCCTACAAGAATCGAGGGGGCAATTGTTAAAGAGAGGGCCAATAACGTAGGTCCTAAAAGAAGCCAAAAAAGGTGGGAAGTGTTATCTACCCTAAAAGCGCGCGAGAGTGTTAATTCCATTTACAAAAAGATTTAAGTATTTTACCTATCATCGTTTTTCCTATCCTAAGTTGTTCCAAAGAAAAGTGTTCATTCGGAGCGTGGATGCTATCTGAAGGCAATCCTGTTCCAATACATACAAGCTCTGCTTGGGAAGCCTGTTGAAGGAGGGGAACAATAGGGATAGAAGCCCCTCCATACACAAATCCACAGTTTTTCCCGGTGCTCTCTTCTAGAGCATGCTTAGCAGCCTGTACGCCTCTACTTTGAGGTGATACCCGAAAACCATCACTACTTTGCCCGAAATGAAAACTAAGTTCAATCCCTTGGGGGCTCTTTTTTTTCAAATACTCCTCAAGGAGATTTTTAATGTGCTCACTTTTTTGACCAGCAACAAGACGACATGAAATTTTTGCCATTGCTTCTTTAGGAATCACCGTTTTAAATCCATCTCCTGCGTATCCCCCACTGATTCCATTAATCTCAAGAGTTGGAAGCATCCAATTTTGGGTAAGAAGGGAGTCCCTAGCCTCAGAACAAAATGCAGTAATCCCCTCTTTTACTCCTGCTGCTTTATAGTCTATGTGAGTAGCAAGATCCTCTAAAGGCATGGGATCAATGCCATCATAAAATCCAGGAATAATCACCCTTCCATCCTGGCCATAACAAGAGGCGAGAAGTTCTATAAGCGCTCGATTGGGATTATAGGCAATCCCCCCCCACAATCCTGAGTGAAGATCTGATTTTGAACCGCGACATTTGAGTGTAAGGGTTAAAATCCCTCTTAAACTGAGACCAAACATCGGCTTACTTAAACTACTCATTTCTGAATCAACCACAAAACCATAGTCTGCCCGAAGTAACTTCCCTTTATCTTTGAGTAAGTGAGTTAAAGTGGAGCTTCCCGCTTCCTCTTCCCCTTCGATAACCCATTTAATATTGAGCCCTCCTCCCTCTTGAATAAACTGATGAATGGCTTCAAAAACATAAGAAAGTTGCCCCTTATTATCCTGCGCTCCCCGGGCATAAATAGCCCCCCCTCGCACCTCAGGTTTAAAAGGATCTGATTCCCATTCTTCTAATGGGTCCACAGGCTGCACATCGTAGTGGCTATAAAAAAGAAGGGTCGGTTTACTGGGATCTTCTAGATAAGTGGCAAAAAGAACAGGATGCCCTTTTCCTTCCCATCGCTCCACCTTCATAAAGGAAGAGAGTTGTCCTTCTAAAAAATCGACACAATGCAAAATATCTTTCCGATATTTTTCTTCGGTACTTACACTAGGAATAGACAAAAACTCTTTGAGAAAAGGGGTCACATTTGATCCTCTAACATTTGTTTTGCACTTTCAGTTAAATAGCCCGCGAGATACTTATCTCCATCTATCGTCATTTCTACTTCCATTTCGCCTTTCTGATTCGGCTCTTCACAAGAAATAAGAACATAACAAATTTTTTTTCTTAAAAAAGCCCTTTTCACTTTTTCAGGAACTTCTCCCTTGACGGTGTTTGCTATTTTATAATGTTCAGGAAGATATTGCGCCATGAAATTATTCTAGAAAGGATTTCATTTATACACAAGTTGATTCAAAAATGCTCTCTTAGGTAGAATGGAGCCATGTTTAAACGTATCGGTTGGTTTGTCCTCCTCAACTTTTTAGTCATTGCCACGATTTCAGTTCTCCTAAGGCTATTTAATGTTCAGCCTTACTTGACAGCTCATGGCATTTCCTATCAAGATTTGATAGGACTGTGTCTTATCTGGGGGATGGGAGGCGCTCTTATTTCTCTTGCCCTATCCCGCATTATGGCAAAAATGATGATGGGAATTCGGACAGAGGATCCTCGATTAGATCCTTATCGCAATACCCTCTCTCAACTCGCACGTAAAGCAAATCTCCCTGTCACTCCTGAATTTGGTCTTTTTGAGTCCCCTGAACTCAATGCCTTTGCAACAGGACCTACTCAATCGAGAGCACTTGTAGCGGTCTCCAGTGCCCTTCTCAGAGAAATGACACCTCAAGAAATAGAGGGGGTTCTTGCACATGAGATCTCCCACATTGCCAATGGAGATATGGTTACCATGACACTCATCCAGGGAGTTGTAAACGCCTTTGTCATGTTTTTAGCAAGAGTCCTTGCCTTTGCCATTTCTAGGAAAGATCGCAGGGGGGATAGTTACTTTTTAGTCTTTATTTTTGAAATCATTTTTATGCTAGTAGGCTCTATTGTGGTGGCTTTTTTCTCTCGGATTCGAGAATACCGAGCAGATCGAGAGGGATCATTGATTACAAGCCGCGCTACCATGATCAGTGCTTTGACAAGATTAAGCCATTCTAGACCCGGAAAAAGAGAAGCTTCTCTCCAAACGCTGATGATGAATGGCGGTGGCATGTGGTCTCTTTTTGCAACCCATCCCCCTATCGAAGAGCGCATCGCAAGACTTAAGGCCCCCTTTTGTACACGACAATAATGGAATGCGCTAGGGGCATTGCAAGGCCTTGACCTTATGAAACACTTAAAAATATAAATAATTTTAAGTAGGGAGTTAAATGGGGGTCTCGGTGAGCTCAGTGGTGATTTTTCGAAATGCTGGGAAAGAGAATGCGATCATTGCAGAAGGATGGTTGGTGTAGATTTCTCATCCATATATGTGATAAAAATTACCACCGAGAACACCGAGCTCACCGAGACCCTTATTAGGTCCCATGCTTCAAATATTCTATCTATTCACCACCACCCTGCAAGATAAAAGAGGAGTGCGGAAACGGCGTTTTCTGTCAAAAAAGTTATGGGTAAAAGTATGGCGACGAACACGCGATGTTATAAACCTGAATTTCGAATTTATTGCAGACCGAAGGGATGCACCGAGCGTTAGCGAGGCTGTTTTTTGTCTTACCCTACTGGTTTTTAGTCGAATAGACTCGAAACTCAGGTTTAAGGGATCGTAGCGACTTCCATCGAGTGCATCATTTCTTCAAGGAGAAGTCCATACTTCGGATCGGCGACCTTTGCTGTAATCCTTTCGGCAATTTCTGCAAGAGAAACTCTGACACACCCAACCCTTTCAATCGCTATCGAAGCAGCCACATTGGCCATCCGAATTCCCTCTTCTATCTCTAATCCACTCCCAATCGCTAAGGCAAGTACAGCTAAAACCGTATCTCCCGCTCCAGTAACATCCACAATTTCCTTAGAAAAAACAGGAAAATCTTCCCTCTCCCCCCCTTTCTGAAATAGGGTCATTCCCTCCTCAGACCGGGTTACAAGGAGCATCTCTGCTTCTGTTTTTCGAAGAAGATATTCGGCCACCTGATCCAGATCATCCTCTCCCTTGGCTGCGGCATAGGCTTCTTTCAAATTAGGTTTAATTAAAAAAGCCCCTCGATATTTCGTAAAATCTGACCCTTTAGGATCAACGATGACGGGAATATTGCGAAGATGTGCCCCCTCAATGATGCAATGAATCAATTCGGCTGTCAAAAATCCTTTCCCATAATCGGAAAGAGCGATCACATCAGCATCAAATACCTGATCTAACACAGCTTCATAGTAAGAGGAAGGAAGCTGCACAATTTTTTCTTGGTCTACACGCATCATTTGCTGATTTGAAGCAATCAATCGATTTTTAACAGGAGTGTGGTACCCTTTTTGGATTAGAAGCCCCTGCTGTTTTGGGAAAAAAGAGGTTAGAATTCTTCCCTTTTCATCATCTCCCACTCTCCCTAAAAGAAGAACCTCAGCTTGTAAAGATAAAAGATTTAAAGCCACATTGGCAGCTCCCCCAGGAAGACTTTCTTCTTTTTCAAGAAGAAATACGGGGACGGGAGCCTCAGGAGAAATGCGATTGACAAGCCCATAGCTATAGTGATCGAGCATCACATCGCCAACAACACTAACTCTAACACCTTGTTTTGAGGGCATCAATTACTCCTTCCTCTAGAGAATGCATGAGAGGCTTCTCTTTCCATTTAGACATATCAGCACAGGTATAATTTTGATATTTGCCTATTAAATCCTCGGGCATAGGAATATATTCGATATTGACTTGTTTGCCAAGCCCTTTGAAAACAGCGAGAGCCAGTGCATTCCATGTATTGGGTTCGCCCCTTCCCACATTATAAATCCCCCCTAAATCGTTATGTAAAAACGAACAGCTCATTTTAACAGCATCTTTTACATAAAGAAAATCGCGAACCTGCCCTCCATCTTCATATTTCGCAGGCTCACTCGATTTAAATAGGGATACTTTCCCTGTTTTTTTAATTTGCTCCGACATGTGGTAAACCATGGAAGCCATGCGCCCTTTCGTTTCCTCATAGGGGCCAAAAATATTAAAATACTTAAGTCCCACCACTTGATTTAAAACCCCTTGACGGAGCATCCATATGTCAATCATGTGTTTAGAAAAACCGTAAAGATTCAAAGGTTCCAGAGATTCCAGGCGATCATGTTCATCTGAAAATCCCTTCGACCCATCTCCATAAGTGGCTGCAGAAGATGCATAAATAAACCGATGCCCATTTGTGAGGGCATATTCAGCTAGGCGAATAGAAAATTGGGTGTTATTTTCTAAAAGAAAATCTCCATCATCCTCAACTGTATCTGAGCAAGCTCCGAGATGGATAAATGCCTCAACATCTTCTTCCCGACCAGATAACCAATCGAAAATTTGATACTTAGAAATGAGCTCTACAAAATGGGTCCCAACAAGGTATTTCCACTTCATGCTCTTCCCTAAATCATCGACTAAAATAAGGTTTTTAAATCCCTGCTGATTGAGCTCTCGAATGAGATTGACCCCAATAAACCCTGCAGCTCCGGTCACAACAATATACTTATCATCATACATTTTCATTTGAATACCACCTGTTTTGATCTCGATATAAAGGACGAACTGGAAAAAAGGTAACCCCTTTGATAGAAGGAGCATTTACTTCTCCCCTACAATAAAATGCCGACCCACTTCCTGTCATCTGCACATGTTCAAATCCGAGATCTAGAAGATTTTGCTTGAGTATTTTTAAGGCCGGTTTGATCAAAAACGCACTAGACTCAAGGTCATTCCCTTCTAGAAAAGGAGAGGGTTGAATTTGCAAGTGTTGATACACAAGTGGAGTGGAAAGTCCATAATCAGGCTTAGCAATGAAAAAGGGTGTATTTGGTAAAAGGGGGACTGTTTCTTTGAGTTTTTCTCCACGGCCGTAGCAGTAAGCTGCCCCTTTTGTGAAAAAAAAAGGAACATCAGATCCGAGCTTAGATCCCCACCTCGCTAGGATAAGATCAGAACAAGGATTCTTGCTAAGAGAAGAGAGGGCATAGAGGGTGGTCGCCGCATTAGAAGACCCCCCACCTAGCCCTGCTTCCATAGGAATGTTTTTAGTAAGACCCACTTTAACATTAAAATGGTCTCCAGACAACGTGCGAAACAATTTAATAGCCCGAACGACCAAATTTTGATCATCTAAGCTCCACTCATCTCGATCCGATCTTTCGATTTCCAAATGATCGACAAGGTCAATCGTATGCATTTCTGTTTCAATATCATGATATCCATCATGACGCTTGCCAATCACTCGAAAGTAGCGATTAATCTTAGCGGGCGAAACAAATTTCAAATTCCTAACTCGCCTCTTCCGAACCTTCAGCTCTTACATTAAGAGTAAAAGAAGCTTGAACACCTTCTTTTAGACGAAGAGGAATCGAGTGCACCCCTAGTTTTTTAATAGGAGAAGAAATCAAAATCTGTTTTCTATCTACAGAAATCGCATGAGTATCGAGAAGCGCAACAATGTCTTTGGTAGAAACAGAGCCATACATATGACCTGATGTATCTACTTTAGCTTCAAGAGAAAACGTTTGCCCATTAATTTTAAGAGCAAGAGCTTCAGAATCGTTCTTATCAGCAACAGCCTGCTGAGCTCTCTCAAGCATTAAACGTTCTCTCATGCGGATGGTCCGTTTATCTGCAATCACTGCTTTTTGCATAGGGAAAAGGTAGTTGCGGACAAAGCCTGGCTTAGCCCCAGCAACAAGATCCCCTTTACGGCCGAGTCCATCGACATCTTCAATAAGTAAGAGTTGTTTAGTTTCTCTCATGATTAATCCTCCGCGACAAACGGAAGCAAAGCCATATGACGTGCTCGCTTGATCGCTACTTTTAAGGTTAATTGAAAACGTTGAGATACTCCAGTCACTCGTCTTGGTAAAATTTTACCTCTTTCAGTGATGAAGCTCGCAAGCAAGTCGACGTTCTTATAGTCAATTGACTCATAATCGCCGCGCTTTTTTGGTTTAGTAAGTTGATTTTCTTCGTGCATCATTGGTGTGCCTTTAACGGTTTAATTTCAAGATGTTCGCCAATTTTCTCAATGCGTAGAGTAATATAGCGGAGTAGATCTTCATTGAGATGGTACTCTTTCCACATCTCGGGGATATGCTTTCCATTTACGCTAAAGTAAATGATAGCATAGTATCCCTGGCGCATACTGTTAATTTCGTAAGCGAGCTTACGACGCCCTTGATTCAACACTTTATGGATCTCTCCTCCCTTCTCTTCGATAGATGAAGTGATCCGTTCAATTGCCTTCTTAGTAGCATCTTCACTTAAAGTGCCAGTAAAGATGTACATCCCTTCATAGAGATAACGGCTGTCTTTATTCATTCCTTTGACTCTCCTAACCACTTCTCGAGAAGGTCTACCCCTGATTGGATAACCTGAGGAAGTTCTTCCTTCTCTTCTTGTTTAAATTCTCCGAGAACATGATCGGTAAGATCCCCGTTGTCACGGTCACCAATCCCCACTCGAAGACGGGGATATTTATTTGTCCCCAAATAACTGTCTATGCTCTTGAGACCATTATGACCTCCAGAGCCTCCTTCCTCTCGGAACCGCAGTTTGCCGAAGGGAAGATTAATATCGTCCGAAACAACGAGGATATCGGGCAGCTCAATTTTATAGTAATCGACGCACTGCTTTACCGCTTTCCCCGATATATTCATATATGTCATTGGCAGAAGGAGGGTGAGATGACAAGACCCCACCTGTCCTCCGGCCACTTCCCCACTAAAATGGGAAGAACCGCGGAACTTAAGTCCGTGCTTTTCAGCAAAAGAACGCACCACGAGAAACCCTAAGTTGTGCCTAGTGAATTCGTACTGTTTTCCTGGATTTCCAAGTCCAACGATCAATCGCATTTTTAGCGCTTGGCCACCACAACGATGACTTCATCAAGAGGAAAAAGAGTTTTCACTCCAGGTTTCATCTCGATATCTTTCGCTCGTTTAGATTGCCCAATAGCTAAGCTACTTACATTCAGATAAAAACATGTTGGCATTGTTTCAGGCGTACAAGCGACCTTAATCACCCGTTTTACCTTTCTCAAGAAACCACCAAGTTTTACCCCTACACAATCAGCCTCTCCGACACAAACAATCGGAACATTGACCTCAAAAGAAACTCCAGAATGGATTTTCTGAAGGTCAACATGAAGGATCTGATATGTCGTTGGATGATATTGGATCTCTTTTACAATGACCTTGCAAGAGCCAATATCGAAAACTGTCGTAGGCAAATGTCCCTTTTCAATAAGCCTCATAGCTTTTTCAAAGTCGACACCTGAAATAACGATGTTTTCATGTTCTCCATTAGCGCTATAAAGCACTGCGGGAATATCACCCCGATTACGGAGCTCAGTCAATTCACTCTTTTTTTCTTTTAAGCGTTTTGATACTGTCAGTTTCATAATGCACCCTCACCTATTTCTTAAAAAGAGAGCTGATCGAAGCACTTTCGACGATCGACTCAATCGCTTTTCCGAACAGTGAAGCAGCAGAGACAACCTCTACTTTAGAGCGTTCTAATTGATCTTTGGGGGGAACTGTGTTGGTGACAAGCAATTTTTCAATTGCACTATTTTCAAAGGGATCCGTGAGGAGTAACCCATGGGTTACTACAGCTACGATCCGTTTCGCTCCTGCCTCTTTACATGCTAAAGAGGCCGCCTTCAGTGTAGCTCCTGTCGAATACATATCATCGATCAGAACTACATCTTTTCCTTTCACGGAACCAATTAGAGCCGCCACTTTAACCTGGCCGACACTAATACGCCTTTTATCGACAATAGCAAACTCGGTGCCTAAATCACGCGCCATTAAATCGGCTATTCGGATACTTCCCACATCAGGAGCCACGACAATGCAGCCGGGAATCATTTCCCGAATGCGCTCTATAAAAAGAGAGCGAGCATCGAGGTTGTCGACAGGAATGTCGAAAAACCCCTGAACCTGTCCGGCATGCAGATCCATCGTGAGCAACCGATCCACTCCAGCAACCTGAAGCATATCGGCCACAAGTTTAGCCGTAATGGGCACGCGACCCTTGTCTTTGCGATCTTGGCGGCAATACCCATAATAAGGGATCACCGCCGTAATCGACCCAGCCGACGCCCTTTTCAAGGCGTCGACGATAATCAACAATTCCATGAGATAGAAATTGGGGTGGCGAGCGATACTTTGAATCACAAACACATCCCGACCGCGGACATTCTCAATAATTTGAACGCCTATCTCACCGTCTGGAAATTGGTGAATGTCGATTTTTCCGAGGTCGACCTTAAGACAACTCGCTACTTCTGCAGCAAAATCTTTATGCGAAGTTCCAGAAAAAACTACCGCGCGATCTAAACTCAAACCAAACCTACATTCTTCATTGGGGTGGGAGGGATCGAACCCCCGAATGGCGGTACCAAAAACCGCTGCCTTACCACTTGGCTACACCCCAGCAAACACAATGTGGATAAGGATAGCAATTCGTAAAATTATTTGCAAGCCATACTGCTTTTTAAAAAAATGATTTACTGTCTTTGATTTTTCATATACATAGAGGAACATGCGTATCATCCATGTGGCAACTGAGCTCGCCCCTATTGCAAAAGTAGGGGGCCTTGCTGATGTAGTGTATGGCCTTTCAAAAGAACTCTTAAGACAAGGGCATGATGTCAGTATTATTCTCCCTTTCTACCCATGCCTTAAACATTTAGATATCAAGCAGTTTGGAGAAATTACCATTCAAGAAGAGGGGCATCGCCGTTTCAATCGAATTTTCACCTCTTCCTATGAAGGGATCCGCCTTTTTCTTATTGAAGAACCCCGTTACTTTGATAGAAGCATCATTTACGGAGAGATCGATGATAACGATCGCTTTATTTATTTTAGCCTTGCAGCTATGGAAGTGCTCAATCTCCAAGAGGATCCCATCGATGTCCTTCATGTTCACGATTGGCCAGCCGCCCTTTGCATTCCCCTCTATTGCAATACCTACGCAGAAGAACACCTCATCATCAAATGCACTGTATTAACCATCCATAATATTCAACATCAAGGAAGATGCAATATTGAGAATCTTCACAAAATTGGGATTGCCTCTTTTTACGATTTTCTTATAGACCCCCTCAATCCCCGCCTTGCCAATTTATTGAAAGGGGCCATTACTTATGCAGATGTTGTGACAACTGTGTCCCCTTCCTACCTGAAAGAGATCCAAAAGGAAGAGATGGGATTTGGCTTGAGTGCTCTTGTCAATGCATCTCTTGCAAAATTTTACGGTATTCTGAACGGTATTGATTCCACTTATTGGGATCCAGAACACGACCCCTATCTCTTTGAAACCTATAACACCCATACCCTTTCCCATAAAAAGGTGAATCGAAGGTTGCTCTCAGCAGAAATTAAACTTCCCTCACAAGACACTCCCCTTTTTGTTGCGATCACCAGACTCGCCTCACAAAAAGGGCCAGATTCCCTTTATAGGGGTATTCAACATGTTTTAGATCAAGGGTGTCAATTTATCCTTTTAGGGATCCCAACACAAGAAACTGAAGATCTTTTCTATCAACTTCCCAAACACCCCAATTTATACATTCATCTTGGGTATGATGAAAGACTTGCTCACCTTACCTATGCAGCAGCCGATTACATCCTCATCCCCTCTCATTTTGAACCCTGCGGACTGACTCAAATGATCGCTATGCAGTATGGCACTATTCCTATTGCCCGAAGAACGGGAGGACTAGCAGACACCATTAAGCATCAAAAAACAGGGTATTTATTTAATAAAGAAGAAGAATTTCTTCCCATGATCGATCAAGCGATTCAAGGACATCCCCATTTTTCATTTCGGGAAGAAGGGATGCACGAGGATTTCAGCTGGCGCCGTTCCGCCGAAAAATACCTTCATCTCTATCAATCCATCCTCTCTTATACACAGAGAGGATCACATACGGCCCCTAAGGGATAACTCTATAGATGGTAACTTTGTCATCTCCGTAATTGCTGACTGCAAAAAACCTGCCATTAGGAGAAAAACTTATGCCATGAGGAAAACTTAAACAGCTTTCCGGGTTAGCTAGAGCAATCTCAGCAGGACCCAACTCTCCAGTCGCTCCATGAAATGAGTTACTCATAATCATATCCAAGACATGATCTGCTGAATAGATCGTTGCACCGTCCGGTGAGAGGGCGAGCGATTCTAATCCTCCACTCCAAGAAGATTGGCTAATTGGAGCATTTCCCATTTTCCCCCTTGCAGAATCAAAGGGGAAAACGGAAAGAATTGCTTTCGATTCGGCATTGATCTGTTGACTGACTGTAAAACAAAAACCGATGATCACGAACTTGCAATCAGGGGAAAAAGCAATTGTTTTCGGTTTTAAGGGAAGTACTGGACTTGTTAACGTTTGAATAACTTTGTAATGTTCTTTCTTTTTTTCACAAAGATGAATGGTTCCTAGAGAATCAAGAGTGACATAGGCAAAATAACGGCCATCACTGGAAAATGCTGCATCATGAACAATCGATCCATCCTTTTGGCGAATGATATAAGACGTCTTTTCAATGATTCTATTTTCTCTCACTGGAAAAAAGCAAATGGATCCGGCGTTACAGAGAGCGCATAATGCACCATCAGGAGAGAAGGCGATTTTTTCCGGATAGTACATTTCACGGTGAGAAAAAATTTGCTCTAAGCAAATGCCTTGATCATCCATTGAATAAACCCTCAGTTTCTGATCCAAAAGCCCTATAGTAGCAAAATGAGAGCTATCGGGAAACCATCGCACATCAGAACAGGTAGCATATCTCAGCCTGTTTCCTGCGTAGACCGGTAAAGTATCCATCGGCTGAGAAAGGATGGAGTCAGGAGTAAAGCAAATAGCGACAGGATCTACTTGAAGGGTCATTGCTTGCAATGACAGAGATAAAATCATCCAAGACAAAATCTTCATCATGTGAATCTATCATCAGTTTTTTTGGTCAGGCGGCAAGTAGATTACTTGGAGGGTGTGTAATTTCTTGACCTGAGGCGTTCTAATATCCGTACCATTCGAGTATTCAAAGCTCAAATTTTCTGAAACTGAATCCAAGGTTAGACTAGATGACAGATATTTCCGATAGCCATATAAAACGGCGCCGATCGCTATGCATCTATGTCTCTCAGAGTAAACGCGTTGATTATATTCAGTATCTTGCCCCCTCGGTGTATTTGGCCATTGCATCAGCTGAAAAAGCTCTCTAGTAATCGCCGGATTCCCATTTGTAAAATAGGCATATCGATAAATTGCTTGAAAATTCTTTGTATTACTAAATCGAATTTGATCGAGGTTTAGATAATTAGGAAAGATCATCTTTTCTGTATTTTCATAAACAAACATAAACTCATGCATTAAATGGTCTATTTTGTATTTTTCGAAAAAATAGCCGATGATTTCAATTCGTTGAGGATGAGGCACGTCATCAGCATCTTGACAAATCAGAATATCACCACTTGCGTGGCTACAGGCGATGTTCCTATTTTCTCCTGCATATTTCCTTCCATCCGAAATAAGAAGAGTGACTGGAAAAGCCCAATTTTCTTGTTCTAAACCGTAGAATGCATTTTGTTTTAGTTCACTTTCAACCATCTGGGGTATAGAAAGTGAAATGACGACTTCGTCAGGTAATCGTGTTTGATTTTCATACATGCGTAGTAAGGCATGTAATTGATCGGCATGGGTGTAGTGGCACGGAATAATTAAAGATATTTTCTTTGGTTCAATGCTATTGCGGAGAAGCTTTTTTTTTGCCGCCGAGGAAATTGTATGGCCTTTCCAAAATTTATCAGCCAAATCTCCTTCTATAGAGAAAGCGCTCTGAGCTACCAATACCAGAAAAAGAAAAGCGATGCGCAAGCCATTCATCAATTCAAATTTCCTCTTTATGCCTTTAGAGTATACCAAGAATAAAATTTTCTTGAACAAATTTCTTTATTCAATGAGACTCCTCAACACTTTCGTGGATGGGGTTTATGAAGATCATTTTTTTTGTTTTTTTCTTATGGACCTCTATTTATGGAGAAACGATTGGAGTGATGGGGGCGGGTTATGTAGGGTTGACCTTAACAGAAATTCTCGTCCGGTGCGGCCATCAAGTCGTTTGCCTGGAACAAGACAAAAAAAAGATAGCCCTATTGAAGCAGAGGATTGTTCCGATTGTTGAACCTGGACTTGATTCTTTGTTTTCGGGATCGGCCTCTTTTTCTGATGAGCTAGCTTCGTTAAAAGGGGTGTCAGTTCTTTTTATCTGTGTTGGAACCCCTGCAAATGAGACTGGAGAATCCGATTATAGTGACCTCTACCTGGCATTAACGCAAATCTCTAAAATGGAGATACCCCCTCAACTCGTTTGCATAAAGAGCACCCTAGCTCCTGGCACGATCAGGAAATTAGAGGCACATCTCGGCCCTCATTCTTCCATTCTGTTAGCTTATAATCCTGAGTTTACGAGAGAGGGGAGCGCGTTATCTGATTTTCTAAGTAAAAACCCCATCGTATTGGGCGTTCGTTCTCAAGAACACGCCGAACTGCTACGCCATATTTATCATCCCCTCTTCAGCAACCGTCCAGACCTTGAATGGATACAGACGACTCCAGAAACAGCTGAGCTAATTAAATATGGATGGAATAGTTTTTCAGCGATCCGCATTGCGTATGTCAACGAGTTGAGTCGTTTATGTAACCATTTTTCAGGTGATATTGAAATTCTAATGCACGGGATCTCCTGGAGTGAAACCTTACTTGCAACAAAAGATTTAAAGCCAGGTCTTGGATTTGGAGGACCTTGTTTACTGAAAGACAGCCAGGGATTAGCCCATACCTTTGAGGAATCTGGAATCTCGTGTTCGCTGATTCATCAAGCAGTTGTTTCCAATCAGCAGCATATCAAGACGATGACCGATCAGCTTCATCATTTCATAGGAGATGGGACAAAGAAAATAGCCATTATAGGTGCAGCTTTTAAGGCTAACACAGATGACATTCGAAATTCGCCCGCAATTGCTTTAATTGACTCCCTGATTAAACGGGGTCATTTAGTTCGTGTTTCCGACCCATATGCATTAGTCAAAATCAAAGAATTATTTCCGATGGTCTCTTGTTTTTCCTCCCCATATGATGCAGCCGAACAGGCTAACTGCATCGTAATGCTGAACGAGAACCTTGAATTCGTTTCGCTCGATCTTGGGGAACTTGCTTCTCGGGTCTCAGAAAGAAAAATTGCTGATTTCAAAAACATTTTTTCCCAAGAAAAAATGCGAGAGCACGGCTTTCAGTGGATAAATCTCGGAAGATGTCAATGAAAATTCAAGAGTTGACCCGTCGCTTTACGACCTCTTACTCCCGCTCATTTAATGTACCCAAGCTTGTTTAATATAAGACCGATTAACCCAGATGTATTCTATCCCTGAAAATAGGGTGTAGGCAGCTGTGACACAAATAATATCAAAGCTAATCACCCGCAAGGTGGCAAGGGAAATCCAATTCAATGAATAGGGAATCATTAGCGCTACAATAGATAAAATACTCATCCCTTGTAAAAAGGCTTTAATTTTTCCTGACATCCGTGCAGCTAACGTATACCCTTTCATCGCACACAATGTTCGTAAAGTACTGATGACAAGGTCTCTATAAAGAAATAAAACGATAAGAACAAGAGGCAACTGCACAATCCCCTGAGTAAAGGCAAATAAAATGGTTGTCTGAGTCAAACTATCAGCCATCGGATCCAACACCTTACCAAGCTCTGTGACTGCGTTATATCTCCTTGCGATCAATCCGTCAAAAAAATCAGAAATTTCTGACAACAGGATTAATCCTAAAAGGATGTAAGGTAAAATTTTAAAACTTACTCCAAAAGATTCATGAAATAAATAAAACACTAAGAATAATGGACTAACAAACAATCTACCTATCGTTAAAAACATAGGTAATTTAATTAAAAATTTAGTTCTTTTTATTAATGTAGCTTCCATAATCCACAACAATACCAGAGAATGTATTATTCGTTGAGAAAAAATTTCTCGGAGAGGTACACTACTCGGTATGTTAACATTTCAAGAAATCATTCATCAACTCAGTTTGTTTTGGAGTCGTCAAGGTTGTGCGATTCAACACGGTTATGACCTAGAAGTAGGGGCTGGCACATTTAATCCAGCTACCGTCCTCCGCTGTCTTGGGCCAGAGCCCTACAATACGGTCTATGTTGAACCCTCAAGAAGACCTCAAGATAGCCGTTATGGAGAAAACCCCAACCGCGTACACCATTTTCATCAACTCCAAGTTTTGATGAAACCCTCCCCTTTGAATATCCAAGCTCTCTACCTTGAGTCACTGCAATCGCTCGGTATTGATTTATCAGAAAATGATATTCGCTTTGTACATGATGACTGGGAATCTCCCACTCTTGGAGCTTGGGGTCTCGGTTGGGAAGTTTGGCTGAATGGAATGGAAATCACCCAGTTTACCTATTTTCAATCTGTAGCTAGCCACGAATTAAGTCCCATCCCTGTTGAAATTACCTATGGACTTGAACGGATCGCCATGGCCCTTCAGCAGGTTGATAGCCTTTTTGATATTAAATGGAATGAGCACTTAAGTTACGGAGATATTTTCCACCGCAGCGAAGTTGAATGGAGCCATTATAATTTTAATCAGGCTTCAACAGAAATGTGGCTTCGCCATTTTGAAGATTTTGAAAAGGAAGCGGGATCTCTTATCGATGCGCGCCTTCCGATCCCAGCCTATGATTTTGTGATGAAAGCCTCCCATGCATTTAATATTTTAGAGGCCCGTGGCGTTTTATCTACAACAGAACGGGTGGGATACATTGCCCGCATTCGAGAGCTTTCGCGTCTTGTTGCAACAGGTTATCTTTCTATAAGAGCAGAACAAAAATTCCCCCTTCTCGCTCCAAAAACTCCCCCACTTCTTCCTGTTTCCCCAGGGGAAATTCCTTCTTCCTTTGATCCGCATCATAAAGAACATTTTCTCCTTGAAATCGGCTCCGAGGAACTCCCTGCAACTTTCGTCCCTTTAGGATGTGCGGATCTTGAAAAACAGGTACATAAACTCCTTACGGACCACCATCTCCCTTTTGATAAAATTCGATTTTATGGGACGCCACGTCGCCTCGCTGTCCTCGTCGAAAACCTAGCAGAAGGGACCCGGGATGAATCATTAGAGAAAAAAGGCCCCTCTTTAGAAGTAGCTTTTGATGAAACAGGAGCTCTCACCAAACAAGGTGCCGGTTTTCTCAAATCGATTGGCCTTTCAGAAGATACAGATCAGATCGAAAAACGGGACGGTTACCTTTACGCAAAAGTAGAAAAAAAGGGAATTTCGACAATTGCCCTCCTTGCAGAGCACCTCCCTCATCTCATTGCCTCTCTTCATTTTCCAAAAAAAATGAGATGGCACACCTATACTGAAACCTATGCACGCCCCATTCATTGGATCGTCGCCCTTTATGATAAAAAGGTGATCCCCTTCACGTTTGCTGGAGTAGCTTCTGATCGAGTCACCTATGGGCACAGTCAACGGATGAATAAACCTCTTTCTTTACGCACAGCAAGTGACTATGTTCCCCTTTTGAAAAAAAATAAGGTCATGGTCGATATCTTAGAACGTAAGCTCAACATTGTGGAGCAACTCGATCGGATTGAACGGGATCTCCACGCGCAGGCTTTAGAAAAAACTCGAGTCCTTAAAGAAGTGCTCCACCTCACAGAGTGGCCTGAGTTACTTCTTGGAAATTTTAGTCCTAAATTTCTCGAAGCTCCAAAAGAGGTTTTGTCGTCAGAAATGGTTCATCACCAACGGTATTTCCCCTTATCTTCTAAAGACACCTTGATGAATATGTTTGTCATCACAGCAGATAACGTCCCAAGTGAACCCATCCGTCAAGGAAACCAACGAGTTCTCTCTGCACGCCTTTCTGATGGAGTATTCCTTTTCAAAGATGACCTCAAAATGACACTCGACCAGTTTAATGAAAAATTACACTCGATTATTTTTCAAAAAGAGCTTGGTACCCTTTATCAAAAAATGGAACGGGTCAAAGAACTCTCTTCACAACTTGCCCGTCATTTCCATTTTAATGAAATGAAAGCTAAAAGAGCGGCCCATCTTTCCAAAGCGGACCTTGCGACAGAGCTCGTTGGCGAATTTCCTGATCTTCAAGGCGTCATTGGGAAACACTACGCCTTACATCAAGGAGAAGACTCCGAGGTGGCCACTGCGATTGAAGAACACTGGATGCCCACAGGAGAGGGAGGACCTCTTCCTATGACAGAAACGGGGATTGTGGTCTCTCTTGCTGATAAACTCGATAACCTCATCAGCTATTTTGGAATTGGGATGAAACCCTCTTCTTCAAGTGACCCCCTCGCGCTAAGGAGGCAAAGTATTGGCCTTCTCAAAATTCTCATTGAGAATAAACTGTCCCTCAATCTTTCTACCCTTGTATCAGAAGAAATTCTCCTTTACCTAACCCAAAGAGCCAAAGGTGTCCTTGAGGAATATGGGTATAAAAAAGATGAGATTGAAGCTTCCTTACAAGGAAAACTCTCAGATCCTTACGATCATTACCAGAGAATCAAGGCCCTCCACCTTTTCCGTAAAGAAACTGCCTTTGACAGGTTATTTGAAGTTTACAAGAGAGCAAAAGGACAGCTCGGAGCTTTTGGCCCTTTAAAAGTCAACCCTTCCCTCCTTACAGAACCTAGCGAAAAAGAGTTGTATGAATACCTCGAGTCGATAGACGAGAAGTGGAAAGCAGATCTCTCTCGAAAAGAATACGGCGCTGTTTTCGGCTACCTTGCGCTCATGCAAAAACCGCTTGCTCATCTCTTTGATACAGTGAAGATCTTAGCAGAGGAAGAAGCGGTTAAACACAATCGTATTGCTCTACTCCAGAGGGTCTTTGCCCATTTTCATGAGCTTCTCGACTTCAGTAAGATTCAGTCCTGAGTGGTTTTAGAAATAAGCTGATCTTCTTTAAATTCACCGGAAAAGAGCCTTT
>JAGOSM010000018.1 GCA_018062315.1 Simkaniaceae bacterium
GTATAGGAGAGAATCATTAAAGAAAGCACAAAGGAGATCGCGCGCATGAAACTGTTATATTGAATTGTGTCTAATTAATCAAGCTGTGACGCTCAGCTTGATTAATTAGACACAATTCAATATAACAGTTTCATGCGCGCGATCTCCTTTGTGCTTTCTTTAATGATTCTCTCCTATACCATCTATTGGGTCAGTGAGAAAAGACCCGATGTTAAAAGTTCCATCTCTGAAGCACTCAGCTCAGGCTCTTTCCATACTCTTGAAGCCCGCTTTTCGGCAGAACAAATTATGGAAAACGCCAGCTCGAAACTCTTAAAAAATGAAACCTATGATTATTTAGAACCTGAACTCCAATTCCAACCTTACCTCCTCATGGAAGTGAAATTTTCAAGAGAGGAAACCATGACAGGAGAAGGGATCATTTTATGGGATCTCATGGATGGAGAAATGGTGGTAGAAACTCAAGACTGGAATAAATCCCATGGGTTTGCCGACTGTCTTCTTGCAAGAGCAGACAAACAAGAGTTTAAAGTGATCAATGCCCTTGCGAGAGGCGGGGGATTTATTGATCGGAATAGTCTCCTCCACTCTTTAAATATTGAAGATGAGCTCCTCGACTCTTATTTGGAAAGTTGCAGACGCAAAAAACTGATTGTCCCCACAGGCAACGGATTTAGACTTCATTTTGAAGACCCCCTTCTCAATATTAAACCTGCAACGATCATCGATGCTCCCATTGTCACCAAACATTTTCGTTATGCAAAGCGCCTTCCCCGCCGCTTCACCCCCGCTGAAGTGATGAATCTTGCAGAAGCTGCTTTTGGTTCCGATTTTGCTATCCGGCGTACCCTCACTGTCTACCTTCCCATCTACGTAATCACGGTACAAAACCCCGACGGCTCCCTCCGAACCACCTACTGGAATGCTTTAAATGGAAAACAACTTGAAAATTCTCCCTATTTAGATTAAACTCATTCCCGTATGGAAAGATGGCTGAGTGGCCGAAGGCACGTCCCTGCTAAGGACGCGTACCTATTAACGGGTACCGAGGGTTCGACTCCCTCTCTTTCCGAATTAAGGGGTCTATTCGAATGAGCGAAAAAGTGCGTGTCGCCCCCAACTCGAGAGAATCTGAAATGATTGTTCTCGGGTGCATGCTCACCAATGTCAATAGCCTTAATGCAGGCTCAGACGGTTTAAATAGTTTCGATTTTTATTATACAGAGCATCAATTCATTTTTGATGTTTTGAAGACGGCCTATCGAAACAACAAACCTGCAGATGTTCACCTAGTCGCAGAAGAACTCAAAAGACAAAATAATCTCAAGGCTATCGGAGATGTGAGCTACCTCATGACTCTTGCCCAGTACGCTGGGACCTCCGCCTACATTGAAGAATACGTTCAGATTGTCAAAAACAAATCGATCCTGCGACAAATGATCAATGCAGCCCAGGGGATTGAAAAAACATCCCTTGAAGAACCCGCAGACGTCAATACCGCCCTTGATGACGCGCAAGCAAAATTTTTCGCCATTAGCCAAAATTCCAATCATTCGATCGGGACTCATATCAAAGACCTAATCTCAGGATTACAAGCTGAATCTGGACTCCCCTATCTCAAAGAGCTCGAAGAAAGACAGCAGCAGTTTAGAGAAAAAGGACCGGATGAGGCGAGCATTACGGGAGTAAGAACCCACTTTTCTGACTTAGATACGATGATCAATGGACTTGGAAAATCCAACCTCATCATCATCGCAGGTCGGCCTGCCATGGGAAAAACGGCTCTTGCCCTCAACATTGCAGAAAATGCGTGCTTCCAATCGAACCTCCCCGTCGGCGTCTTTTCTCTTGAGATGGGAGCCGAACAGCTCCTTCACCGTATGATTTGTTCTCAAGCCGAAGTGGAATCTTCAAAAATTCAAACGGGAGCTCTCTCGGGACTCGAATACCAGCGGATTGTTGGCGCAGTAAAAATGATGCAAAAACACACCATGGTCATCGACGATCAGCCGGGCCTTCGAGTCACAGAACTCAGAGCAAGAGCGCGCCGCATGAAAGAAGCGTTTGATATTCAGCTCCTTGTTGTCGATTACCTCCAACTCCTTTCGGGATCGCAAGGAAGCCTCGGAGGGGACAACCGTCAAGGAGAAATTTCAGAAATTTCCCGTATGCTCAAAAACTTAGCAAGAGAGCTCAATATCCCTATCGTCTGCCCTTCCCAGCTCTCTCGCCGCGTTGAGGAAAGAACCGGACACCGCCCTATGATGAGTGACCTCAGGGAATCAGGGGCCATTGAACAAGATGCTGACGTCGTTGCTTTTATCCTAAGACGCGAATACTATGACCCTTACGACAAACCCGGCATGGCTGAAATTATTATTGGAAAGAACCGTCACGGGAAAGTAGGATCTGTTGATCTAGCCTACCGCAAAGAACTTGCCCAGTTTGCCAACTATACTCCGACCCAAGAAGCAGACCGAGAAACCTCCTCTGCCTTCTCCGCTTTCACTCCAAAATAACTTCCTCAATAAATTCTCCTTTACCTTTTCTCTCCTATGAGTTTATAATGTTTTGCATATGTCATCTGTTAAGAAAAAAAGACGTCTAAAGATCAAACTTCACAAGCGTAAAAAACGCCGTAGAAGAGACCGGCACAAGAAGAGCTAATGCATCCCTTTGATGTCATTATTATCGGAGCGGGTCACGCTGGATGCGAAGCAGCACATGCTGCTGCTCGCATCGGCGCTAACACACTTCTGCTCACGATGAATCTCGACACCATTGCTAAGATGAGCTGCAATCCAGCCATCGGAGGAACTGCTAAAGGCCATATTGTCAGAGAGATTGATGCTCTCGGCGGTATTATGGGAATTGTTGCTGATGAAACTGGGATCCAGTTTCGCATGCTCAACCGCTCAAAAGGTCCTGCCGTTTGGTCTCCTCGCTGCCAGTCAGATCGCTTTGCCTACCAGACTGCGATGAAACATCGCCTGGAAAATTTACCCAATTTATCTATCCGTCAGGGAACTACCGAGTCCCTTATTATCGAAAACAATCAAATCGTTGGTGTAAGAACCCTGGAAGGGATTGACTACCATGCCCGTTCTGTTGTCATTTCTTCAGGAACGTTCATGAGAGGGCTCATCCACATTGGAGATAAGCAACATGCAGGAGGAAGAGCAGGAGATAAACCCTCTGTAGGCCTTTCTCAACATCTTGAAGCTCTCGGCTTTGATTTAGGAAGACTTAAGACAGGAACTCCTCCCCGTATTCACCGAAGATCGATTGATTTTTCTCAAACGGAAGAGCAACCTGGAGAAGATGGGGTTTATTTTTCCCATATTCGGACCCCAAGACAGCTCCGTCAGGTCCCTTGTCATATCACCTATACAACGGCTGAGACGAAAGAAATTATCCAAAATAATCTCCACAGGTCCCCCCTTTATACCGGAATTATTAAATCGCGCGGCCCCCGCTACTGCCCTTCTATTGAAGATAAAATCGTTCGCTTTGCGGATAAAGAAAGACATCAAATTTTTCTCGAACCCGAAGGACTTTCTACCGAAGAAATCTATGTCAATGGAGTGTCAACTTCCCTCCCCTTCGATGTTCAACTCGACATGCTTCATTCCATCAAAGGGCTTGAAAAAGCAGAAATTTTAAGATTTGCTTACGCCATCGAATACGATTATGTAAAAAGTGGTCAGCTCAAACCCACACTTGAAACAAAAGCCATCCGAGGGCTCTATTTTGCCGGCCAAATCAATGGAACAACCGGATATGAAGAGGCTGCAGCGCAAGGTCTTATTGCAGGAATTAATGCCGCTCGTCCAGAAGAGCCGTTTATTCTGAAAAGATCGGAAGCTTATATTGGGGTCATGATTGATGAGCTCATCACTAAAGAGCTCTCAGAACCTTACCGCATGTTTACCTCCCGAGCAGAGCACAGACTCCTTCTCAGACAAGATAATGCCGACCTTCGCCTCACCGAATATGGACGTAAAATAGGACTTGTTGACGATGCCCGCTACCTCGCCTTTGAGGAAAAACGGAAATCCCTAGAACAGGGACTTCTCCTTTCTCAAGAACAGATCAAGTACCTCTGCCGTCCTGAGCATTCGTATGAAAATTTGATCTCCGCATATGAAGCAGTCGATTATGGTAGAGAGATCAACGACCAAATTGAAATCCATTACAAATATGCAGGGTACATCGAGCGGCAAAAAAAAGAAGTAGAGAAACTGGAAGCCGTTGATGGAATCTTTGTCCCTGAAACCTTCGATTACCTAAAAACTCGAGGGCTCCGTCAAGAAGCGATGGAAAAATTACATAAGATAAGACCCCATACCCTCGGCCAAGCCTCTCGCATGAGTGGAATTTCCCCGGCAGACATCTCTGTCCTAATGGTTGCATTAAAAAAATCTTAAGTTAATATGGGCTCATGGAAAAACCTGGATTACTGCTCATTACCCAGTCAGCGCATGAGCTCCATTTAATCAAAAAAAATCTTGAAGATGAGTATCTCATCCGTACAACAGATAACGCTGAAGAGGCCTTTCTCATCCTCCGCTACCTGCAACCCGAACTCATTATTCTCGATGAAAAAACCCCTCAATTTGATGATAAGGCGTTTTGCGAAACATGCCGAAGTAAGCAGATAGGATGCCCTATTCTCATCATCACCACAAATTTAAAAAAAAGCTATACTCGCCAAATGTTGCAACTCGGTGCTTCCGATTTTTTAAGAGAACCGTTTGATGAAGAAGAACTTTTAACTCGGATTGCCATTGCCAAACAAACGGGCAAGATCCAAACGAAAATATCTTATCTTTCTCAACAAATCGCCCCTCCAAACACCCCTACAAGTGAATTTAAAAATCGAGTGATCGTCAATGAGAAACTGGTCAATGCTGTTTCAGAGGCTCAACATAGTAAAGATGAACTCTCTCTTCTCATTGCAGAACTTGATAAAAAAGATCCCAAATATATCTACCCCTTTGAGCAAGATCTGACAAAACTCCTTCGCCCCCAAGATCTTCTTTCTCAAATCAGCGAAGGGAAATATGTCATTATTCTTCCTAAAACATCGAAAAATGCAGCCACTCTCATTGCAGAAGAAATTCAAACAGCACTTAAAATAGCCCCCTATATTGCCCGCATTGGAGTAACCGAATTATGTGATACCGAAGATCAGGGGATTTCTCCCATTCAAAGTTTGGATCTTATGCTCAACTTAGCCTCACATTGTCTCCTCGAGGCTCAACTCCAGGGCAATTTAATTGTTTCACACTTTAAAGGATTACAAGGATGATCATTTCTCTTTTTATTGCAGCAGGTATGGGTTTTACTCCTGACACCTCTCAGGCTCAAAAAACTATTTCCACAACGGTAAACAAACAAATTGCACAAGAAACAGCTGCCAGTATGGCGGCTCATGAGGGTGGAGGGACAAGTGGAACCCAAGAGATGATGTTAATTGCTCCAAATGACCGGGCAGGAGACCTGTTAGAGGCCTATATTTATCTCAAACAATGCAATGTTGCCTCCTCTATCTCTGTCTCTATGAAAGATAAATCGGTATTATCTAATATCTTAGACATGCAACTTATGAAAAATGGAACGCTAATTGTTTTTAAAATCAGCACCTTACAAGGGGAAAAGTATCGCCTTGTCAAAACAGAAGATATCGATGCTCTGGTTGTTTTATGAAGCTCCTTCATTTTGAGCAAAAGCCCATTCTAGACCAACTTTTACTTGAAGAGGCCCTTTTAAGAGCCAATCAAGACAACTGGGCTCTTATCAATGAAGGGTCTTCGAAAGCGATTGTCATGGGAATTTCCTCAAAAGCCGAAGAGTGGGTATCCCCCTTTGCTTTTCAAGATCAAATCCCTGTCATCCGCCGTTTTAGCGGAGGAGGCACTGTGATTGTTGATGAAAACACCCTGTTTGTGACTTTTATTTTTAATGCCAGCACCCTCCCCTTTCCACCTTATCCTGAACCGATTCTCCGATTTACAGAAGGAATTTACCAACCTGTTTTTAATCACAAGGCCTTTCAAATTCAAGGGACTGACTATGCGATGAACGATCGAAAATGTGGAGGAAACGCCCAGTACATTCGAAAAGGGAGGTGGCTACACCATACTACCTTTCTTTGGGACTATGATCCCTGTAATATGGAATACCTTCTCCATCCAAAAAAAATGCCTTCCTATCGCAATAACCGTCCCCATGCCGATTTTGTATGTCGTCTTAAGGACTATTTCCCTTCAAAAAAAACATTTATTCATCGATTAAAATCCCATCTTTCCGCTACCTTTGGTGCCGTAGAAAGCCAGATTCCCTTTTTTCAAGGGGAATATCGGAGAACAACGCACCTATATGACAAGACGGAACTCTCTTCTCATCAAGAAACTTGATTACTACGTAGGGATCCCACTGATTTTTCTCGCAGGACTTTTTAAAAAAAAGAGACCGCGACCTCAAGTATTGCAACGGGTGGGGGTGCTTATAACCGCAGCTCTTGGGGATACCACCTTACTCACTCCCATTCTTCAAGACATCAAAAAAGAATATCCAAACGTCCATCTCATCGTGTTTTCTGGAGAGAGCAATGCCCCCCTCCTTCCCCATTTGCCTTCTGTAGATGAAACGGTAGTATTACCTGTTAAATCCCCATTCAAAGCATTAAAACGGCTCCGTACCTATCCCCTTGACCTCTTGATCGATGCAGGATCATGGCCTCGGATTAACAGTCTTCTTACCATTTGTTCTAGAGCGAGGTGGACCATTGGCTTTAAAACCCCCTCGCAGGGACGTCATTTTGGATATGATCTAGCTATACCCCATCGGAAAGACCTACATGAGGTAGATAATTACCGCAATCTTCTCGCGCCTCTTCAAATCCCGCTCTACCACTCTCCCAAACTCCTTCTCACACATCATTTTCCCATGACTTCTCCTTTTGTTGTCTTTCATCTTTTTGCTGCAAGCTATAAACCTGAATTAAGGGAATGGCCTTTTGAATATTGGAAAGAACTCGTCCGTGAATCCCCTTATCCCATTTATCTGACAGGCTCTCGACAAGATGCAGAGAAAAATGAGGCCTTTATTGCTTTTTGTGCATTCCCCTCTCACCTATTCAATCTGGCAGGGAAAACATCGCTTGCCGAATCTCTTTCCGTCTTTGCCAAGGCTAAATATGTGGTCAGCATTAATACAGGGGTGATGCACATAGCGGCTGCCGTTGGCGCAAGGGTCATTGGGTTAAACGGCCCTGCCCCTGCAAGCCGATGGGGGGTGATTGGATCCAGCTGTACAAATCTTTCTCCTCAGATAGAGGGAGCTGGCTTTTTACATCTTGGCTTTGAATTTAAAGGAGAGAGAACAGATTGCATGAAATACCTCTCTATCTCTCAGGTACTGGAGGCGATCACCTTGCATACATAAGCATGTGCCACCTAGATGCCTCCCCGGTTTGTCCATAGATCCACTCCCTTACTGATCGCTCACCTACCCTTCGTTTGCGGTCATCATCGTATTTGTACCATATTCCCTGATCATTGATTAAAGTAAACACATGACGGGGAATACTAATAATTACCGAAACCAATCTCCAAGGAACGACCCTTAAAGGAATGTCACTTGTACAAGGTCTTGAGTGATTAGATTCCCCATGAAAAATAAAAAGTTGATTTTCTAGCTTCCTCCTTAATATAGCCCTAATTGGAGGAGCTTCATGAAAAACAAATTTAGCTCTAGCTAGACTAATTATCCTTTTATCTATCAACATGGATTTAATATAAGGAAAAACCTTGGCAGTGATGACAGGTCCTGTGCTAGGGAACTCTCTTTCCCCTGCATACTCCACACACTGCTGCCGAATAAAAGCTGCGTATTCCCCTGAAAAATATCCTTCATCAGAAATCCATTCGGACTTCGGAGGAAATATTTGAACGATGTTTCCCCAGTTCTTTGGATCAGCACCAAAAAAAGTCATGCATGCACAGATGACACAATTTTTATCTAAATTGGCAAAAGGCATTAAAGGAATCCCTTCTAGAATTTCTCCTTCTTCTCGTTCCTCGAGTGCAACTTTCATTCGTTTCAGCGGAGAGGTTGTTATTTCCATTGCGATTTCTCAGTTTATGGAAGTATACATGAGTGCTTGCCATCGAGACCAGTTTCTGGAATGTTCCCCAGATACCCATGCTCTCACTTCCCCTACTGACATTCTCCTTTTTATGTCATTATTATACTCATACCATGCCCCCTTTTCTCGGATTAAAGTAAAAACATGGAGTGGAATAAAAATGATGATTGCGACTAACTGCCAGCGACCTACTTGAAAAGGGATTTTTTTTGTATAAGGATAAATAAAATACTCTATATTTTGAAAAATATAGTGAGATACGGCTCTATCTTTTCGCAATAGAGATTTAATGGGAGGCTGACTATGCATGATAATTCTAGTGTTCGCCAGATCAAGGACCCGCTCCTTGATTAAGATACTCTTGAGATGCTGAAATCCGAGCACGCAACTCACTGCTCCGGCTGAAGGAATCACACTACCACCCTCATACTGAACATATCGCTTGCGAAGGGAAGCTGCATATTCTCCTGAAAAGACTCCTCCATCTAAAATCCACTCAGCTTTGGGAGGAAATTTTCTTAAAAATTTTCCCCAAACCTTCACTTCAGCAGCAAAAAAAGTGATGGATGCACAAATCAGACAATCTGCTTGATTATTTCCAAAGGGCATCAAGGGGATTCCTTCTTGAAGCTCTTTATCGTCCACAATGTATCGTATGGGAGATGTTGTAATTTCCATAGCGGAAAGAGTATGAAGGATAACAACTTTCTTTTAAAGAAAAAGGCTCTGCTTAAAGGGGTCTTAGGTTAGCTTATTTCAACCGGGCTTTAACAGGTGGGTCCACTCTCCAGGGTGTTTGCATCAGCAAAGAAGCCTGGCATCGTAGTCCCCTAATTTTAAGTTATCGTTGATAAAACTCCTTAAAAGGGCCTAAGGGAGTCCCAAAAAACAGAACCGCCTCGAATTATACACTCTTGCCCTATTTTTATTCTCTATCTGGAGTAGAAAAAAAATCTTTGATCATTTGCTTAGAGGTTTCTCTCCCCATCACAGCAATCGATTCGGTTAAAGGAATTTCTTTGGGACATACTTGAACGCAATTTTGAGAGTTTCCACAAGCTTCAATCCCATCCACCTCCATCAGAGCATGGAGTCTTTGATCCGCTTCCATTTTACCCGTTGGATGCAAATTAAAAAGCCTAACCTGTGAAATAGGAGCTGGTCCCATAAATGCAGAATGGCGATTCACCTGAGGACAAGCTTCAGAACAACATGCACATGTCATACAGGTGGAAAGGACATACATTTTATCTTGCTGCTTAGGATTGATTTTAGGTCCTGGCCCTTTAATAAAAGTCCCATCTGCCTCAATCCACCCCTTCACTTTTTTAAGGTTGTTAAACATCGAAGCTCGATTCACCACAAGATCTTTGACTAAGGGGAATTTTGTAAATGGAGCTAAAGTAATCGTTCTTGATCCCGATTGTTCAATCAAATTATCTATAATAGCTGTACAAGCTTGTCTTGGTCTTCCATTGATCAACATCGAACAAGAGCCGCACACTTCTTCTAAACATCCCTGTTCCCAGGCAACAGGAGAAACTCTTTCCCCTTTTCTGTTCATCGGATTCTTTTGAATTTCCATCAGAGCAGAGATCACATTCATACCAGGAGTTTCTTCCATTTCGAATTCATCCCAATGTTGCTCCTCTTGGTTTCCTCGGTAGATCTTTAAAATAAACGTCTTATGATTCATAACGGCAATGGAATGTTTTTAGGGATATTCTCAAGTTGAGGTTTAACTTTATGTGCATGGACATAATCTCTTAATATAGGCTTCAGGTGTCTAATGTCAACAGATTCATAAGTAATCACTGGCTCTTCTTTATCATAACTTCCAATGGTTGATTTAAGCCAGTGACGATCATCTCGATCGGGGAAACCTTCTTTACTATGAGCCCCCCTCGACTCATCTCGAAGAAGAGCCCCTTTAGTAATTAATAAAGCGAGTTCAATCATTCCCCGAAATTGATTGGCAAAAAGATAGGTTTGATTCAAAGCAGTCCCCCTATCTGAAAGAGAGATATGCTGGTATCGGCTTCGGATCTTTTTAATCTCTTCGAGGGTATTCAGAAGTTCTCTATTAGATCGGTTCACACTGACATGAGATACCATGAGATGGGCTAGTTCCTCATGAAGCTGATGGATATTTTCTTTCCCATTGCGAGTTAAAAGATCGTGCTTAAATCGCTCTTCTTCTTGAAGAGAGGCTTGAATATTTCCCTGAGAAAGCTCCGGCAACACTTCTGTTTCTAGATAGCGAGAAATTTCTTTCCCTACGACAAGGCCACTAAAAACACAAGACAGGAGCGAGTTTGCCCCTAATCGATTCGCTCCATGATAAAGATAGTCTGATTCCCCACAGTTAAAACAGCCCTTGAGGTTCGTCATGTGGCGGTATCTCTGCATCCGATCAGGGTCATCAGCTGCAGGGTAATCGACCCAAGCACCCCCCATGGAATAGTGCATCGCAGGGTGGATCCTCATAGGAACTTTCCTCGGATCCTCTCCTGTAAATTTCTGATAAATATTTAAAACAGAGTCCAGTTTATGCAAGGTCTCTTTGGGAAGATGGGTGACATCTAGGTAGACTTCTGCCCTTCCTTCAATACCAAGGCCTGCTTCAATCACTTTAAGGATTTCACGGGACGCAATATCACGGGGAATTAAGTTTCCAATCGCAGGATAGAGCTCTTCAAAAAAGTACCACGGCTTCCCTGTTTCTCCACACTGTACCGTATCCCCTTTGGGCCCCTTAATCGTTTTCTTAGAATCACCATAGACCCACACCCTCCCCCCTTCTCCGCGTAAGGATTCTGACATGAGCCTCATTTTATCTACCCCGGGAACAGCTGTCGGATGAATTTGAATAAACTCCCCATTCCCATAATGCATCCCCTGCATATAAAGGCGCCCGTTTGCAGCCCCCGTACAAAAAGTTGAGTTCGTCGTTTTCTTATAAATCATTCCAGGGCCACCTGTTGCAATCACGACGGCATCAGCTTTCAAAGCATCTATTTTGAGAGTGTAAAGATCTTGAAAAATGACGCCCCGTGCATTGCCGAGATCATCCTGAATAAGCCGTAAAAACTCATGATGTTCAAATTTTTCAACAAGTCCTTTGACCTCATAACGGCGCACCTGTTCATCCAGGGAATAGAGCAATTGTTGCCCTGTCGATGCTCCGCAAAAGGCAGTCCGATTATAAAGAGTCCCTCCAAACCGACGGAAATTAATATTCCCCTCGGGGGTTCGGTTAAAAGTGCACCCAAACCGATCAAACATATAAATGATTTCAGGAGCCGAAAGACACATCTCCAATACAGGAGGTTGATGAGCTAAAAAATCGCCCCCTTTCAAAGTATCATAAGCGTGAATCAGAGGAGAATCATCCTCTCCTTTAATATTCACTGCTGCATTGATCCCTCCCTGAGCACACACAGAATGGGACCTTTTGACTTGAGTAAGGGAAATTAATTTGACTTTACATCCATTTTCAGCAGCTTTCATCGTTGCAGAAAGCCCTGCAAGTCCCCCTCCTACGACAATGATCTCTTTCATATTTGAAAACTCCAGTAGCTGCCCCAGATTGCAGACAGGCCAAGAAAGATCAGAATTCCCATCAATCCAGTGCAGAAGTAAGACATTTTCTGCTGAGACTTCACACGTAAAATAATTCCCCAAGAAATCATAAATGTCCAAAGTCCATTAAACGCATGGAAACATGCTGCCAGAACAAAAATGGTATATAATACACATTTGAAAGGACTGAGAAAAGCATCTCTCACAACCAGTAAGGTGGCGGTGCCAAATTCAGGGACCTGGGCGATCAGCTTTCCATTTTGTTCGATCAGAGAAACACCCAATTCTTTACTTAACCGATCGATTCCATTTTTATGTTCAATATTTACCGTATACGCAATTTCATTTCCTACATGCACTTCTGTGGGATAACGGTAAAAACGCATATACCCGACATGTAACAACAGGCCCAAAAGTAAAATCCAAGAAGTCCATCTCTGCCAAGTATAGGCTTGATTTCTCCCATACTGGGGTAGAGAGGGGCGACTTCCATTGGAAGGCAAGGAATTGATTTTCCCAGTCAAGGCATACCGAACTCCAAGTCCTGCGTGAAAAAGAATCGGAATACCTAAAAGAAGCACTTCAACCGCATGTAAATAAGGGATATTGTGGATGAAATTGACAGCTCTAACAAAGTGGTTCCATTCCCCATCAGGGAGAAGAGCTGCTTGAGAATTTGTAAACAAATGCTCAAGCAGAAAAAGGGTAAACCACAAGCCAAAGAGCGAATGTATCTTTCTCCAAAAGAATGTACGATCCATGTCTTGTGATTAAAGACCATTCAAAAAATATATACAAGCACTTTTAGCCCCCTCTAGCTAACCACCTGCCAAATTCAACAAAAATAGATTTTCCGCTTGCTTCTAAAGCCTCCACTGCAGCTCGAATTTGTGGGCAAGTGAGGATATCTACCACACGATGACCCAAAGAGCTACAACACTCGCTTACAACGGGAAGTGCCCCATCACAGAGCTCTCTCCACCCGGCTATCATTTCAGCTGTTTGATCTTGCAGATTGATGCAGATTGCACCCACCTTCCCATTTTCGAATACTTGAAACACTGGGAAATCCCAATGTTCTGTTTGATTCTGTTCGAGCTGTTGCAAAGCAACCGCTGTCGCCACCCCAGCTACAACAAGACATCCAATAAATGCACACTGTGTTGCTGGTCTAAATTCAGCTCTTGCAGCTGCATAACCTTCTAAATCACCGATCATAAGACCCTCCTTTGGTGTTAACCGAATCTTAACAATATATAAATATTTTTTAAACATTTATTTTTTGGAAAAAATTTGGAGCGCATTTTGATAGGTGATTTCTCCCATCTCTTCTAAAGAAAGTTGATGCAACGCAGCTAGGGTTGCGCAAGTTTCTATAATAAAAGAGGGTTCATTCACTTTTCCTCGACGACTTTCCGGAGCGAGATAAGGAGCATCTGTTTCAATAAGAAGTTGTTTTTTAGGAACTTGCTGAGCTACTTCCCTCAATGCCATTGCTTTTTTAAAGGTGAGAATTCCACTTAATGAAATCATCCACCCTCTAGAGAGAGCTTCTTCAGCTTCCTTAATCGATCCAGTAAAACAATGCATCACTGCCTTACCAGCATACCCTTTTGTCACTTCATAAAGATCATCAAAAGCCCCTCGACAATGAAAAATCAGAGGGAGGCTTGTTTCTTCTGCAAGAAGAGTATATTTTTCAAGGAGAGAGCGCTGCAATGGCCACGTTGCTTCATCTTCTCCATAGTCGAGCCCTGTTTCACCCACTGCATGCAGTTCCCCTTCTCGGGCTGCTTTTTCAAAGCGGGGAAAATGGGGAATCCCTTCTAATGCAGCGTCCTGCGGCGTCGTAGCTCCTGCAACAAAAAAGCCCTTTTCTTGCACTTCAAGAGCTCTTTCTAGAGTGAGAAGATCGGTACAGATATTCATCACTCCAGTTACCCCTGCTAAACGGCCCCTTTTTAAAATTTCTGGGAGGCTTGCAAAAAGAGGGTCTCCCGTAAGGTGGGCATGTGAATCGAAAAACATAGGAAATTTTTTCTCCAATGCGTTAAATTGGAAATATGATAATCGCCCAACATACATTTATCAACGCCTACTTTCAAGCAGACCCTTTTGGAAAAGGCATTTTTCTCGCTTTATTTTTACTTTCTTTAATTTCCTGGTTTTTTATTCTTCATAAGATTTGGATCTTCCGGGAAGTCAAAAAATATTCCTCCTTATTCCAAACATTAGTGGATAAACATCGGGAGTCCCTCCTCAATCTTTCAGGGGATCATCTTCCTAAAATTGTACACCGAGACATTCCCCATCCCTACGCCCATATTTATCTAACCCTTAAAAATAAAACGGTGGAAATTTTAAGTAAAAATAACCGACATGCCGATGCGGTCAATTACTTATCTCATAATGATGTAGAGCTGATTAACTCCCATTTACACTCGACGATTATAAGGCAAAAAGAGAACCTAGAGAAAAACCTTTTCATTCTTTCCACCACAATTACCCTAGCTCCTTTTTTAGGTCTTCTAGGAACGGTATGGGGGATTTTGATCACTTTTTCTGAATTGCAAAATGGGGGATCCGCCTCTTCAAATACAGTGATTTTAGGAGGCTTGTCAACGGCACTTACAACCACCGTATTGGGCCTTTTAGTCGCCATCCCCTCACTGATTGCCTACAGTTATCTGAAAAACTTTTCCCGTCGTTATACCTCTGAAATGGTCGATTTTTCTCATGCGATTCTTTCAACGATTGAAATGCAATACAGAAAAGTGGATGTCAAATGAGATACAGACTCCCCTTTGAGGAACCTGAATTAGATGAAGGGGGGTTGAATCTCACCCCTCTGATTGATGTGGTTTTTGTCGTTCTCATCATGTTTATCATTATTGCTCCCCTTGTTGAAATTGATCGGATCTCTTTAGCTTCAGGCAAGCCCATTAAAAAACATGCTCCGATCAATGAGCAACCTATCACGATTCATGTCAAAGGAGATAACACGATCTATATTAATCACCGCCTGGTAGCATTAAGTGAGTTATCCTCCGTACTTGCGAAACTGCACGAGACGTACCCCCATCAAACCCCTCAAATTTATCACGATAAAAACGCAACTTTTGGCACCTATCAGACCGTAAAAAATACTCTTGAGCTCACGGGGTTTGAGCAAATGGATGTAATTTTGAAAAATGACTAAATTAAAAGCCTTTGTTTTGGTCCTTTTCATTCACTCTTTTTTTTTATTTCAGGCGTTCCAACATAAACCCATTTTGACTCCCAAAGTCGCCCATAAAATCAAAGTACAAACCATCGTCCACACTCAGCCGCCTCCTCCCAAACCCAAACCTGCACCTAAAGTGGTTGCAAAAGTAGCTCCCAAGATCGTTCCAAAAATCATCGCAAAACCTTCCCCTACTCCTGCACCTGTTCCAAAGCCGAAACAAACACCCCCTCCTGCCCCTGCAAAGCCAAAGGTTGCTCCTGAGATAATCCCCCCGGCTCCGATCAAAAAGCTAAATGTAGAAAGCGAGCCAGACCCAGGGATGATCGCCCATTTGATTGCGATCATGCAAGATACTTTAGCCCTTCCCGAAGTAGGGGAAGTAAAAATTGAGCTGACGATTACCTCTGAAGGGAAAGTAAAAGAACTCAAAGTGCTTTCGTCTCATAGTGAATTAAACCGAGCCTATCTAGAAACTCACCTCCCCTCACTTATCTTTCCTCCAAAAGAGAAGAAATTCTTTGGGAAAGATGAGGAAACATTTATCTTTGCCTTCCATAGCTTGATTTAAAATATTTTTTTATCTATTTATAGGAAAGTTAGTAACCCAACAAAGTTGAGATGAACTTATGAAAACTTTCCTCCCCATACTCTCCTTATGTTCTTTATCCTTGTTTGCAGGAGACATGGATGAAAATCAGGATAAAACACCTCCACAACATTGCCCTCAGTCGAATGCATGTTCTCGAGTCAGCTATGAGTTTTATGGTGATTTTCTGTATCTTCAACCGAATGGGAGTCAGCTCTGTTATGCAGTAGAAGCCTTTCCGTTTGATAACGCCATTGCCGTCCCTCCGGCATCTCCTAATTGGAGAGTATTTGAGATAGATCCGAACTATACCCCTGCATTTCAAGTGGGTTTTAAAACTTTTTTTCCGACAAACGACACGAATTTAGAAGTCAATTGGGAGCGTCTCCATTCACATGATTCTGCTTCAATGCAAGTGGCTACAGATCAAGACATGGTAGGTCCTATGTCTAATATCGGTCCCAATTCTTTTGCTTATGCAAAAGCTCATGGTAGAGCAACCTTTCATTTCGACAGTTCCGATTTGCTTTTTGGAAAACAGATCTGTTTCTTTGATCGGCTCTATATGAATTTACAGTTTGGAGCAAGCTTTGCCCGTATTAAGCAAACGCTCAACTCTCATTATGAAGATGTTCCAGGAACTACAATACGTAAAATAGAAAGTCCTTCTACCTTTACAGGAGGAGGAGCCAAGCTCAATGTAGATTTTGATTATCAAATTTATCGAGGCCTTTCTTTTACAGGGAACACCTCGATTGCTCTTCTCATGGGACATTTAAAAAATAGCCAAACGTATCAATCTTATGCTCCCGCTCTTACAACCCAGGGCATTCCTCAACCCAACGTCCAAACAACACGGGTCCCTAATCGGACTCAGGCCATCCCTAGTTTCGAAGAAAAACTTGGATTTGCCTATGCTGTGAAATTTAACAATTGCTGCGAATTAAATTTTGGGATTGGATACCAACTTCAAGTTTTTTTAAATGCAATTCAAACCTTTGATATGACATCACCTCAAGTATTGCCGTCTCTCTTCACAGGAGGTACCGTACAAGAGGGGGTTTATGCCGTTGGGTTTGCAAGGCGTTTCAGCGATTTTATCCTCACTGGCCCTTATTTTTCTGCAAGCCTTCGCTTTTAATGTGAAGGCTTAGAAATCGCCAACAAATAACTGGGAGTAAGTATGACAACGGCTTTATTAGTCATTGATCTTATCAATGACATTGCACATCCCAAGGGGAAAATCGCCCGTTCTGCAGAGAGAATTCTCAAGAACAAAGTGATTGAGCACACGAATCAAGTGATCAAATATGCTAAAAACCACCACTTCCCCGTGATTTTTGTCAAAGTGGGTTTTCATGTGGGATATCCAGAATGTCCTAAAGATTCGCCTATCTTTGGCCCTGCAGCGGTCCATGGAGCCCTTCTTCTCGGTTCATGGGGAACAGAGTTTCATGAAGATTTGGATGTAACTCCAACCGATCTTGTGGTTACAAAACATCGAGTGAGTTGTTTTTACGCCACTCCTCTAGAAACCATTTTAGATGCCCAGGGGATTAAAACACTGATACTAACGGGCACCTCGACCGATTGGGCTATTGAACACACAACGCGGGATGCTCATGATAGAGGCTACCAAGTGGTGATTGTCCAAGATGCGTGTGAAACAGCCAATGAACCGGCTCATAAAGCATCCCTAGAGGCGATGGGGCGTATTGCAAAGGTAGTAACGACAGAAACTCTCCTGAAAGGAATTTAACATGTCTTATCTCATATCTCCTGGAAAACGGTTCCGGGAGAGTTTAAAAGGAGATCCTCTTCTTCAAATTGTAGGGACTCCCAATGCCTATTGCGCCATCATGGCAAAGCAAGTAGGGTTCAAAGCCCTTTATCTGTCGGGAGGAGCATTATCTGCTGTAACGTACGGGATTCCTGATCTCGGGATTGTCTCTCTAGATAATGTTTTAATTGAAGTAAACCGGATAACAGATGCAGTAGACACTCCCCTTCTTGTGGACATTGATACAGGGTTTGGCAGTGCCTTTAATATTGAAAGGACAATTCGGCAAATGATTAAAGCAGGAGCCGCAGCCATTCACATTGAGGATCAAATTAGTGCTAAGCGGTGCGGTCATCGTCCTCATAAAGAACTCGTAAGTACAAGCGAGATGGTAGATCGCCTTACTGTTGCAGTATTGAGTAAAACCGATCCCGATTTTTTTATTATTGCGCGGACAGATGCTTTAGCTGTTGAAGGGATAGATCAGGCGCTACTGAGAGCAAAGGCGTATGAAGCTACCAAAGTGGATGCGATTTTTGTAGAGGCATGTCACACCTTAGAGGAATATCAAACCTTCGTAAAGGCGTTAAAAATTCCCGTCTTAGCCAATCTTACGGAATTTGGCAGTACACCTCTCTTTACAACCCAAGACCTTATCAGTGTAGGGGTTAAAATGGCACTTTACCCCTTTGCAGCAACGCGGATGATGAATCAAGCAGCGTTACAAGCTTATGAAACGATCAAGAACAAGGGAACCCAAAAAGAGCTTTTGGGATCAATGCAAACGCGAGATGCTCTCTATGATTTTCTCCATTATCGGGATTATGAGGATCGTTTAGACTCGCTTTTGAAAAAAAAGATTCCTTAAAGATTGTTTTTTCTCATTCCTCTCATACCATGGTCCTCAACCAAGGATTTATGTATGACCATTTCTCGTGTAACAACCACTTTACTTCCTCAAATTTGTGCAGGAGTTTATCCAAAAGGGGTTTCTCGCGCTCTTTGTCTTGAGTACAGGAACGATAACGCTAAGCTTATGATGATAGCGGGAAAGTTAGAGAGATTGTGGATGCATAAACCCACCTATATCAAAGGATCATTGAAAGAGAGTGCTTTACCATCAGCTATCCAAGGCGATCGAATAAGAGGCGTCATTGTGGACACTTACAATGTTCTTGATAAAAAGGGCAAACTTTCGGTTCTTGATCTACCTGAAGATAGATTATTTACCTATCTTGGGGACGGGTCATTTACTGCCCATCCAGCTATCAGAGAAATTGCGGCAAAATACATGCAAAAGACGATATCAACTATCTACAGCATTCCTCTACGCTATACCAGGCAATTAAGAAGCTCTTGCCTAACCCAGTTAGAAGACTTTGTGCTCAAGGAAGAAAAAGAACGACTCGCCTGGCTTGTAGGGTACAATGCACGCCGTATCTACAGCGAATATGAAACGTTTCTAGAAACAGAAAAATTAAAAGGGGAATGTCCTGCTGATTTCCCAAGGGGTGATTTTAGTTTTATTCCTGAGGCGATGACACGCAGGATTTTATCAAACGGATTTCAGGCCATCGAATCTGCAGGGTTATGGAATCTTTTAGAGGGACCTTATCTTGGGGCCTTCACGTATGGCGAAGGGGAGCTCAGGACTGCAATGAGTGTCATGGATGAACAAGATGGTCATTCTGGTGCCAGCATGGGTTTCGTGATGCATTACATGCATCAATTGCACGCTCTCGGGTGGGAGAAATTTGTGGAGTTACACCTCCCCCAATCTAAGCTCTAGTCACTCAAGTTGCTAGGGTTCTGCAAAAACAGAGAACCTTTAAAAAATATCTTAGAAGAGCTGATCTGCCGCTCTATAAGCTTGATCAACAATTTTAAACGCAGCCTCTGCTAGAGACCTATCAAACCCTCTCCTTGTCGCTTGATCAGGATGTATGACTTTAGCAAGCTGCATATAAGCCATTTTCACTTCTCGCTGAGAAGCCCCCTCATAGACTCCTAGGATTCTATGAAAGATCTGTTTATCTGGGATTTGATCGGTGATAGCTAATTCAAGCACTTCATCTTTAAAACGTGGATTCCCTATAAATTCTCTTCGAACTCGGTTAAGAAGCTCATAAGTCTCGGGACTAGCAGGTGGGACTTGGGAAGCCGGGACTTTCTCTTCCCAAGCTCCAGCAAATGTAAGTGCTAACCAGGCAAAAATAACTAAAACATGCCCAGCTATTTTCAGACATGTATAAAAAGCTTCTGCAGAAAGTTGTTTAACAGAAGGCACTGAATGACCCCCATTGACAGGAGGAACAAACCTTTGTTGATGAGCTGAAGCAGGTACAGATTCCATTTATTTCCTCTTTATATGAGTTGAGATATTTTTATTTTCATAATTCCAACCTTTCAACTTGCTTCTGTATATATCCCTACCAATAATCGAAAGAGTCGTCCATAAATCCCCTATAGTAGCGCATGGGGGGACGCGAAGTTAGGCCTCGTTCAGCTCGTTCACTTCTACTTCGAGTTTCTTCTATTCTTAATTGCCGATATAATTCTTTCCAATCGGTAGGTTCCGTAGGAATACTGTATAATAGGAACCGACGTTCAATTAAATTTTTCCAATACAAAGGAGGATGAACTTCGGCATTCATTTTTTTACTGACTAACGAAGCTGATTTAATATCTTTGCGAGTAAGATAGGATAAAATGTGATTAAAAATAGAGCTATCAGTATCTAGAAAAACTTCGATTGGCACTGGGGCTGAGTTTGTCGTGATAGGAGATAATGTCATAATAAAACCTTTACTTATCGCTGTCAGTTATATTGTATAATTTTATGATATATTTACTCAAGTTATTGAAATATAACACATCACGCTTAAATTAGGCAATTAACGTTAAATGGTTTGTTGTCCTGACTTTAGGCAATACAAATTATAGCTGCCAACAGTAAAAAACCTGAGACGTAAAAATAAATTTTTATGCTACACTTCCCCCAATCTAAGCTCTAGTCACTCAAGTTGCTAGTTGCGAAGAGGGAAGAAAAAGTATTTTCGCTTCGCGAGAACATCCTAACTCTATCCTTATAACTAACTCACCTTACGCAAAGCGAGTTTGGAAAAGGGGCTACTTACTACTGAAAGCAACATGAGTATGGATCACAAGAGCTTCCATCCCCCCTCGGTGAACTCGGTGCTCTCGGTGGTTATTTTTATCACATATATGGATGAGCAACCGGCGCTAACCATCTTTCTGCAATGCTCGTATTCCCTTTCCTTACGTTTCGAAAAATAACCACCGAGAGCACCGAGTTCACCGAGACCCTTATTTAACATCCTACTTAAAATTTTTTATGTTTTTTAAGCATTTCATAAAAAGGAAGAGTTATACACGTAAGGTGAGTAACTAACAAGTGGTTTGGTAATTAACGAAATAAGATCGCATGTTAGCGAGTTTTTTCATTAAATTATTTTTTGTCGTGTACAAAGATAGAACATACCATACTTAAATTAAGCGACTAACATTAAACAGTTTCTACATATTTTGAAGAGCTTTTGTGAGAACGGCCTGCACATCTCTCATTGAGAGTTGGCCATGAAGATACTGCTCTAGTAGATTATAGATAAGTCCTTGTAATCCATGCCCTTGAAGTTTAGGGCTGTGATCAAATACAGAAGAGATCATATGAGCTTGCTCTTTTGACATGACCATTTGATCTGGGTGGAAGATGTTGTTGACCATAGCATCTGCAGCAAATCCTATGGTGATTTGCAGAACCGTGAAATCATCATTAGATTTACCAGTCGTTGCATGTGCAAGGGCATCCTCAGGGTTCCCTTGTTCTGCTTCAGATAAACATTTTTGAGCTAAAGCCCCAACAACCTTATTTGAGGTAAGGATTTGTAGAGCTTCTTTTATCCCGGGATCTGTAGCTGCATACGCCTTTTCAATTAACAGGCAAGCAGCAAGGCTCTCTGAAGAAAGGGCTTGATTATTAGAATCATCGATATTGAACGAACTATCGCTCGCTGATACTGGTTTAACCATACCACTCCTTTTATCCTGACTTTAGGCAATACAAATTATAGCTGCCAACAGTAAAAAACCTGAGACGTAAAAATAAATTTTATGCCATACTTTCCTCGATTTTCACAAAGGATCCTTATGCAATTTGCCCGTTTCTTCCTCCTTTTTCTTTTTACATTCACTCCATGGACCTTGGGATACTCAACTCCCTCAGAGCAAAACCTCTATAAACTTTCCCAAGAAGTCCTCGATAATAACAGTTCAGATCAATTTGAAGAGGACCTTTTATTTGAATTCTATTCGAACATGGCCGCCGCGATGGATGTGCAAACATTAGAAAAAAATCCTGAGCTCATTTTTCGAAAGGCCATTGCAGAAAGTTGCGTATCTTTTGAGTCGATTGAAACTCTCTGCGAGCTCTTAATTAAGTTACGCAAAGACTTTCAATTTGTGGTTAAGCATGCTGAAAAAGATACACTCCTTTTTGAAGCAGCCCAATTTAAAATAAAGCAAATCGATGCGATACTCCAAGGAAATCCTCGCAATGAGGACGATCTAGATCCAATCATCACGGCGTTTTATGAAGAATTTTTAAGAAAATGGGCTACCCACCCAGAAGCTACAGGAATTGCATTACGAGAAGAAGTTTTGAGCAATCTTCTAAAGAATGAAGCTCTTGCAGCCTCTTTCTACCATGATGTTCTTCTTTTAGCAGATGAACCTAACTGTTCTCTTGGGTATGTAAAACTACACAGGATCGAAGTGACTGAGATTACCTATGATAAAAAAGGAGTTCCTTTTCTTGTTTGCGAAATAGAATTTCACGATGACAAACGCTCATATGAGATGATCTTCGAATTCTAGTTGAAAAAAAGGGAGAAAAGGCCAAAAATACAACCGATGATGAGATTTTTTTTGATTTTTTGCTTTGCCTGCCTCCCTTCTCTTTTTGGTAAAGAGATTGCAGTGCCTCTTGCGACAAAAGATCCCCTGATTCCCATTTACTGCAATCATTTTGATGAGAAGCTCGAGGCTATTTTTCTTTTTGATCTGAATCATACAGGGTATACAAAAACACTTATTCACACTCCTGAAAGAGAGGAGAGATCCCTCATGGCGAGGTTTAATCCTCACATGTGGAACATAGATCACATTCACCATTTAATCCAGGTCAGAAAAGAAGATAAGACCCTTTTTTTTACCCTTTATACCACAAAAGATCCAGGAGGGCGCTCTCTTGGTTCTGTTCATGTTTCAGGGCGCCCTTCTGAAGATCGGCATGCGATTCATCTTATTACAGACCATCTCATGAAAGCCTTGTTTAATCTTCCTGGGATTGCCTCTTCACGTCTGATGTATGCGATGCAAATAGGAGAAGGAGAACAGACGAGATCTGAAATCTGGACCTCTGATTACGATGGACAAAATGCAGCCCAACTGACACATGAAAATCATTATTGTATTAACCCTTCGTTTATTCCAGGCAATAAAACACATTTTATCTATATTAATTTTAAGCAAGGTCCCCCTAAAATTTACATTGCCCCTTTTTCAACAGGGGTAGGGGCTCCGTTTCTTTCTCTACGGGGAAATCAATTGCTTCCTGCTTTTTCTAGAAATGGGAATAAAATCGCCTTTATTTCAGATGCCTCGGGGAGAGCGGATCTGTTTGTGCAATCTTTTGATCCTGCATCGGGCCCTTTGGGGATTCCTCTTCAAGCCTATACCTTTCCCCATTCGGTCCAAGCCTCTCCTTGTTTTTCTCCGAATGGAGAGAAGATAGCCTTTGTCTCTGATAAAGAGAAAACCCCGTGCATTTATCTGATTTCCACACCAAAATATTCTCATAATAATACCCTTCCCACTACAATAAAATTAACATCAAAGTATCGAGAAAATACATGTCCGAACTGGTCCCCTGATGGCAAGAAATTAGCATATAGTGCTAGAGTGGACGGAGTGAGACAAATCATGGTTTACGACTTTGCGTCAGAGGAAGAAATTCAGTTAACGAGTGGACCTGGTCATAAAGAGAATCCGGTATGGGGGCCAAATAGTTTCCATCTTGTATTTAATTCTGTTGACCCGGGAGCTTCGGAGTTGTATTTAATAAATCTACATCAGAGAAAACCACTGAAAATTTCACATGGCCCGGGCAGAAAACATTACCCTGCTTGGGGGGAGAAATAAATTATGAAAAAATACCATCTCATCACCCTCTTAAGTCTTTTATTTTGCTTTACTTCGTGTACCCATTCTTCGACGGTTGCTTGGGAAGATACCAAGTCATTTGGTCGTTATATGGGGAGGAAAGGGAAGCAGCTTTGGGGAAAAGAAACCGATTCCAAACAAATTACTTCTAAAGAAGAGTTTGTGGGTCCTGCTCAAGAGGAATTTATTCCTTTAAAAAATGAAGATCTCAAAGAGCAGAATACCGATATTACTGCAATGCAACCCCAAGATGATGCAGGGGCACTTGGCGGAGCCATTCCGAGCATTGAGCATTTCAAAAATCCTGGGGAGCGTCTTTCGACCATTTTCAAGCGCCTTCATTTTGAGACCGATGATTATGTTTTACGACATAAAGAAGATTATGCGTGTATTAATAAAATTGCAGACTATTTAAAAGAGCATAGTCATACTTACATCTTTGTTGAAGGGCATACAGATGAGAGGGCTTCAGAGGCTTACAATCAATCTTTGGGGCTTCGGAGATCGAATACGGTACGAAATCTTCTTGTGAAGCGAGGGATCGATCCAAATCGGGTTTATACAATTTCGTATGGGAAAGAAATGCCTCTTGATCCAGGACATACTCACACAGCTTGGAGCAAGAATCGACGTGTTCAATTTAAAATTTATGAGAAGAGGTAACTCTTGATGAGCCGTTTTCTATTTCCCTTGGCCCTTATTTTTGTGGGATGCAATACACAAAAAGTGGCGCAGGAAGAGCAAAGCAAAGCAGACCTTGCGATCATTCAGGTAAGGGCTGAAGTAGATGATATCAAGCACGATCTCAATTCATATGAGATTGAGCACCACATCCTTGAAGGAAAAGTCACGGACCTGGAGAGTACACTGCAGGTCCATGGGGAAGCGCTCAAATTAGAAGAATTGCATGGAGAGTTGGATCGTTTGGATAAACAGATCAAGCTTTTAGGAAAGAAGCAGAATGAGATTATTGCAGACATTCGTCAGTTATCTCAGCATGCGAATGAGACGACAATTGCCTTGTCTCAATATAAAGAGAAACTTGTGTTGCTTAACAAGACAGAGACCTATGTGATCAAAGCGGGGGATACGCTTGAAAAAATTGCGCGGAAGTATGAGACGACAGTCGAAGCGATTAAGTCTACAAACAATTTAAAAGACGATTTAATTCTTGTTGGGGATGAGATTGTCATTCCAAAATCTTAATTATTAATAGAGGAAAATATGGCACAGAAGAAGCGAATTATTCTTATTGAAGATGAAGAGGATATTGCAGCATTAGTGAAGCTTCAAGCAGAGTTATTTGGTTATAAATTGCATGTTGAAGTAGATGGGGTAAATGGTTTTCGTGCAGTGGAGCGAGAGTTACCAGACCTTGTGATATTAGATGTGATGTTACCTGGGCAAAATGGATTAGATGTTTGCCGTAAGATCAAAAATCATAATGAGTTAAAAAACATTCCTGTGATTCTTCTCACAGCAAAAGCAGAAGAGATGGATATTATTTTAGGGCTTGAGCTTGGTGCAGATGATTATGTATTGAAGCCTTTTTCTCCAAAAGTACTCTTATCTCGTATTAAGGCGGTCTTGCGTCGTGGGAAGGAACCGTAGAAGAATCCACATGTCTTGACATTTGGAGAATTTCAGCTTGACGTAGACCGTTATTTACTGAAGAAGAA
>JAGOSM010000019.1 GCA_018062315.1 Simkaniaceae bacterium
CATGTCCATTTTAAATTCTCCAAACGATGTCGGGATTGTACCATGGATTTCAAATAGGGGTTACTATTTTTTGCCGATGCGGAGAAATGCTTAATCAAACAAATTTGACAGATGCAAGAGATTTTTTTGAGCCAATCCTTTTAAAAGGACTCAATTTGAATTAGCTCCTTACCAGGCTCCGGAGTCTGGTCCAAGGGCCCGCCTCCAATGCCCGGCCGGGGGAGCCGTTCGGTGCCCATGGCACCGAACGGCTCCCCCTAACGCCACAGGTATGGCTCCTAATGGAGCCATACCTGTGGCGGAAATACTCAAATGTCCGAATGTCAGGCTTAGGCACCGTTTCCTGTTTTAGTTCTCAATAAGCGTTTTTAATACGAGAGCTGTCGTTTCCACATCTAACAAAGAATTATCAAGAATGTCATATCCTCTTTTCTTGGATTCATCTCTTAAATACCGAGCCCATTGTATCATGGTCGGATTGGCCAGTGCTGCATGCCCTCTCCCTATCAGACGAAGGGACCGCTCCTCATCAGAACAATCAATCAGAATTACTTTATAAGAAAAAATCTTATTTTTTAAGCAAGCTTCTTCAATAAAAGTAGGCCGTGTTTGTGCATCGAAAAGTACATGGCCATTAGGTAAATATTTATCCCTTAACTGCTGCACCCACTCAAAAGTTTTTTCCTTTTGCCATGTTTCAGGATCTCCCATTTCCTCGGGAGACGGAACTCCAATACTATCAAAGTAAAGCATAGTAAATGCTTTTTTCATTTCTTTTTCTAAGAACCTAACTGCCGTAGTCTTTCCGGCTCCTGAAGCCCCAATAACAAATACTAATTTATTCATATAACCAGTTTCATCTATTGCATATTTATCAGCAACAACTTGACTTGATTTTACAAACAGAATAGCTATAAAACAAATTTTAATTAAAAAAGCAGTTCTCATTTGAAATTTTTGTCTTCGAATTCCCCCACTACTCCCCCACAGTTTGGGCCCTTTTCCGTTTTTGCTCGGAGCCGCTTCGAACGTGAAGTGAGAGGAGGGAGGACAATGTCCATGGACATTGCCGAGCGAGGAAAGTCTGTCAGATGGAGACCTATACGAAGAATTGATACATTCCACTGAATGCTCGGAGCGGGACTCGAACCCGCACGGCTGTCACCAGCCAAGGGATTTTAAGTCCCTTGTGTCTACCAATTTCACCATCCAAGCAAGAAGGTCTCTGATAGTATATCAGAGACCACGAATATTTGTCTTCTAGTCCCTTTTCAAAAGTTCATCATCGATGAGAAAAGAAATATCAGATGGTGTTTCTGCATCATCACACTCATCACAATGAGTCTCTTCTATGATTTCTGAAGGGGCTTTTTCTTCTGTTACCACAGTTGCTCTTTCTGCAATCTGATAGTTTTTATACCGGCTCAAATGATCGGATATCAAAGAAGAAGGAGGGGGCAATAAGGCACGCATCGGAGGGGGCGCTACCGGATTTTCTTCTTTTGGAAGAGGAGCTTTTACTTCTCCTTCGACCTCATCCGCCATTCTTCTTCGTCTTGTGCGCCGCTTCTTCGACTGCACTTCTTCTTGAGGAGGTAACGGAGGTGGAGCTATAGGAGCAGCCTTTTTGCCTCCTCCAATTTTGATATTCTTCTCAACAGGAGCTGTCTTCAAAACCATCCGAACATCTTTGCTTTCATATACCTCATAATCGGTCGTCGGCAAAAGAAAAGGCTTTGGACGCTCTAATGAACGATAAAAAATGGCTGAGCCAAATGAAACAACTTCAAGTGCATCAACTGAATATTCTTCCTCTGCTGGCAATTTTGAATTGCGAAGAATAATTTTGTACCCCTCTTTGGGAGTAATAATTGTTTCTAAAATAGGTTCTCTTGTAAAATTCACGGTTTAATTCCATATGTTAAACTCATCATCCTCTAGAATGCATAAATCGGATTAAGTCAATTAAACGACAGGAATAGCCAATTTCGTTGTCATACCATGCGACCAGTTTGAAAAAATGGTGATTTAAGCCGATTCCCGCTCCCTTATCAAAGATAGATGAGTGCGTATTTCCAATAAAATCTGAGGAGACTACTTCTTCCTCAGTATAGTCTAAAATGTTTTTCATCGAACCATGAGCTGCTTCTTTCATTGCTTCAGCAATCTCATCGTAAGTTGTTGATTTCGTAAGCCTTACAGTCAAATCAACGACTGAAACATCTGCAACAGGAACACGAAAAGCCATGCCTGTAAGTTTCCCTTTCACTTCGGGAAGACAGAGCCCAACAGCTTTGGCTGCCCCAGTGGATGCAGGTATAATATTCATGGATGCAGCACGTCCTCCTCGAAAATCCTTTTTAGAAGGAGCATCTTGAGAAGGTTGTGTTGCTGTCATAGCATGAATCGTGGTCATTAGCCCCTCTTCAATACCAAAACGATCTAAGAGCACTTTGGTCACTGGCGCTAGACAATTTGTCGTACACGAGGCATTAGAAACCACATGATGTATCGAGGGGTTATAGGAAGCTTCATTCACTCCCATAACAAAGGTAGGCATTTCCCCTTTAGCTGGCGCAGAAATAATGACCTTTTTAGCTCCGCCCACTAAATGAGCAGAAGCCCCCTCTAAGGAGGTAAATAATCCTGTTGATTCAATAATATACTCAGCTTCAACAGAGCCCCATGGCAATGAAGCCGGGTCTCGCTCTGAAAAAACTTTAATTTCCTGTCCGTTAACAAAAAGAGCGTCCTCGGAATACTCAACTTTAGCATCAAATTTTCCGTGGATTGAATCATATTGAAGGAGGTAGGCAAGTGCCTTAGGGGGCACTAAGTCATTAATAGCAACGATTTTAACATCTGATCTTAGGAAGGTCTGTCTTAAAACAGCCCTTCCTATGCGGCCAAAACCATTGATCCCGACTCTTATTGGCATACCCACCTCCTGTAGCTGCAATCTTACTAAAGCATCGACTGCATGTAAAGAAATTTACACGTACTCAATAAGGCATTTAGGAGCATTGTCGCCTTCTCTACGAGAAGTGCGGATAATGCGGGTATATCCCCCATTGCGCTCAGCAAATCGAGGTGACAATTCATCAAAAAGTTTATTTACTACTTTTCTATCACCGTTATACATATGCGTCTTTGTGGCATCTTTTTTTACAAGACGCTTTTCTTTAGGAGTTAAAGGATTGTATTGAATGCGAAGTTCAGAAATCACTTTCCTTTTTGCATTCAAATCATTCTTTTTCCCAAGAGTGATCATTTTATCTGCGTAGCGCTTAAGCTCTTTAGCTTTAGCAACTGTCGTTTCAATACGCCCATTAAGGATCAGAGATTTTAACATGTTAGCAAACATGGCTCTGACATGGGTCCCATTGCGACCTAATTTACATGTGTGTTTAGCGTGTCTCATGCGTCAGTATTTCCCAATTTATCTTTTTGAAGCTCTTTTACCATTTCTTTTACGTTATCACGAGTGATGCCATAACGAGATAGATCCATCCCGAGGTAAAGACCCATTTGCTCTAATTTTTCTTTGATCTCATTGAGTGATTTTTTACCAAAATTTCTGAATTTTAACATTTCAGATTCAGGCATAATAATCAGTTCTGCAATAGAATCAATATTTGCTTGAGATAAGCAATTTGTTGATCTTACAGAAAGCTCAATCTCATTGATTTTGAGACCTAATTTTCCATAAACTCCATCTCTTCCTGAATCGTCTTCCGCACTTTCATTGTCAAAAGTAATCGGGAGATAATTCAACTCTTCAAACACTTTAAAGTGGTTGATGCAGAGTTGAGTAGCAAAAGAAAGAGCTTCTTGAGGATTAATTCTTCCGTCTGTATGCACGCCAAGAACTAGTCTATCAAAATCGGTATCTTGTCCAACTCGTGTATGCTCTACTGTGTAATCAACTAAAACTACAGGAGAAAAGCTAGAATCGATCACGATTTCATCAGCAACTTTATCGAGAATCACGTGCCGTTCAGCGGGAACATATCCGCGGCCGATGGCAATTTTAAGGCGAATTTCTCGGGTCATTGGTTCTGTTGCTGTAAAAATCACATGATCTGGGTTGACCATTTCAAATGTACATTCTCCTAAGATGTCTTTAAGACGGACAGTATACTGACCATCTTGAACCATCTCCGCTGTGATATCGAGAATCTTTGTTACAAGCTGAGCTTCGCGAGAATCTCTTTTCTCTTCATAAGGAAGCTTTCTTAATTTAGCCCCTTTGATATTGAGCACGATATGAGTCATATCCTCAATAACGCCTCTTAATCCCATAAATTCATGGGATACTCCCTCGATTTTTACTGAGATAATTGCTGGGGCTTCAATTGAAGTCAATGCGGTGCGGCGAAGTGCATTCCCTACAGTATGACCATAACCACGCTCAAACGGTTCAGCGGTAAAGCGAGCGTAATTTGGGTCGTTGTCGACCATCTCAGTTTTGATTTCAGTTGGCATTTCAAATTTGCCATACTTTACAGCCATAAACGCGTCTCCTTAAACTCTTCTTCTTTTCCTTGGACGACATCCACCATGTGCGATTGGCGTCACATCACGAATGACAGTAATATAAAGACCTGCACTTTGGAGTCCTCGAACTGAGGATTCTCTTCCAGCACCGGGTCCTTTTAAGTGAACTTCAACTTCTTTAAGGCCGTAGCTCATTGCGCTTTTTGCAGCGTCTTGTGCTGCCACAGTAGCAGCAAAAGCGGAGGATTTTTTAGATCCAGAAAAGTTAACCTTTCCTGCAGATGACCATGCAATAACATTTCCTGACAAATCACAAATTGTAACAATCGTGTTATTGAATGTTGAAGAAACTCTAGCAATCCCGATAGGAACGTTGCGTTGAATCTTTTTCTTTGTTCTGACAGGAGTTTTCTTTCCTTTAACTTCTTGCTTTGCCATAAATTACACTGCCTTCTTCTTGTTGGCCACGGTCTTTTTCTTTCCTTTTCTCGTTCTTGCATTACAACTTGTTCGTTGTCCTCTAACCGGCAAACCTGCACGGTGTCTTAATCCACGATAAGAACCGATGCTAATCAGACGTTTAATGTTTCCCTGAACCTGTCGTCTGAGGTCCCCTTCAACAAGGTACTCATTCTGCAAAAGGGCGTTAATTTTTGAGATGTCATCTTCGGACAAATTTTCAGCACGCACATTCTCATCGAAGCCCAATTTCTTACAAAGCTCTTGGGCTAAAAAATTGCCGATGCCATAGATATACGTCAGACTAATGACAAGTCTCTTTTTTCCTGGGATATCTATTCCAATAACTCTTGGCATAATAACTACTTTCCTTAATTTAGTTCACGAAGAATAGCACATTCGGGATAAAATATCAAATCCTTCCTGTAATTCTTCCTCGTTTCAAAAATCCGTCATATCTCTTCATCAGAAGATGAGATTCAATTTGTTTCATGGTATCTAGGACCACCCCTACTAAAATTAAGAGTGATGTCCCCCCAAAAAAATGGCTAATCGTAGGATCCACCATTAAAATGCGGCCAACTAAAGTTGGTAAAATTGCAATTAATGCAAGGGAGAGGGCTCCCACTAAGGTAATTCGACTCATTGTGCTCTCAAGAAAATCTTGAGTTGGTTTCCCTTGTCTCACCCCTGGAATAAATGCCCCATTTTTTTTCATATCAGAAGCGATCTGTTCAGGATGAAACTGTGTCGATGTCCAAAAATAGGTAAAACAAACAATGCAAGCGACAAATAAACTCACATAAACCCAGCTGCCTGGAGAAAGGTAAGCTGCAAGTTTGGTTAACCAATTTCCATTACCCAAAAACTGAGCAATCGTTGCAGGAAACATCAACATGGATGAGGCAAAAATCACAGGGATTACCCCTGCATAGTTCACCTTGAGGGGAAGATAGGCACTTGACCCCTGCACTTCATGTCTTCCAACCACACGTCTTGCATATTGCAAAGGAATTTTACGCTGACCTTGTACCATCAAAATCGTTCCAATAATAATGGTAACAAAGACGGCAAATAAGACAACGAGGGCAGAAAAAGAGAGTTGCCCCATTTCCTGAGAATCGAGGTTAAGCCCTCTAAGCACTGTTCCAAGTGTTGTAGGTAAAGAGGAGAGAATCCCTATTGCGATAATTAAGCTAATTCCATTGCCAATCCCTCGAGCCGTAATCTGTTCTCCAACCCACATCAAGAACAGAGTTCCTGTTGTCATTGTCATCATGGTGACAATCATAAAAAGAACAGGCTTGCCAAAGAGATGCATATCAAAAAGTTGAGAAACAATGATTCCTGGATGAGAAATATTCATATTTGCAGCATAGCGTGCATAGACAAAGGATTGAGAAAGGGCTAAGACCACCGTCATTAAACGGGTCCATTTCCCTAATTTTCTTCTTCCCATTTCCTGATTTTCTCTCAGTTCCCGCTGCATCGAGGGGATAACAGCGACAAGCACCTGCAAGACAATAGACGCTGTAATATAGGGAACGACCCCTAAAGCAATCACTGTCATCTGGGCAAAAGCGCCTCCAGAAAAAATATCGACCAGCTGAAACAAGTTTTGTCCGCCGCCGGTCGCATACTTAAACATCTTAACCGCTTCATCGCCGTTAATCCCTGGAACAGGGACATAAGCGCCGATGCGGCAAACAACTAGCATAAAAAGAGTAAATAGGATTTTCTCTTTTAACTCTTTGATTGAAAAGATCTTCTTCAGAGAATCAATCATATAGTTTTAAATTCGATTGACTGAGCTTTCAATTTTTCTTCCGCGCTTTTTGTATAAGCGTGCGCTTCAATTTTGATCTTCTTAGTCAATTCTCCGCCAGCTAAAATTTTCAATTTAGAAATGCGACGAAGAGGATACCCTTTAAGAAGAAGAGTTTCCTTACTAACCACATCGCCATCATTGAAAATCTTTTCAAGGGCACCTAAATTAATAGAAAAAACAGGGATTCTAAACTGTACGTTACTAAATCCACGAGTTGGGAGTTTTTTGAAGAGAGGCAATTGACCCCCTTCTTTCCCGTATCGAGATTTATAACCAGACCGAGATTTATCCCCTTTATAACCGCGTCCTGCAGTTTTTCCAAGCTTAGATCCAGGACCACGTCCTACTCGTTTCCGTTTTGGGGTTCTACGCCCTTCATTGCTCAAATTATGTAAAGTAATCATGACGTGACGCCTCCTCTAAGCGCATAGATCTCTTTCCGATTATTTAAATGCATTAACGCTTCTACAGTTGCCTGTACTTGGTTCATGGCATTATTAGAGCCAAAGCTTTTGGCAACCACATTCTCGATACCACCTAGTTCTAGTACTGTACGTACTTTAGATCCGGCAATAACTCCCGTTCCATCAGGTGCGGGCTTAATTAACACTCTAGCTCCGTCCCATTTAAAATCAACAACATGAGGAATAGAAGTTCCATCAATTTCAAATGTTTTTAGATTTTTTCGTGCAGCCTCGCCTGCCTTGCGAATGGCATCTGCCACTTCATTAGCTTTGGCAAAACCAATCCCAATAGATCCCTTACGATTACCAATAACTACAAGTGCAGAAAAGCTGAACTTCCGTCCTCCCTTAACCACTTTTGAGCAGCGGTTAATGTAAAGTACTTTTTCCTCAAAACCTGATGAAGCTTCTTCCCGTTTACCTTTTGACATATCCTACCTTTAAAATTTCATTCCTGCTTCACGAACCGCATCAGCAAAGCGCGCAACGACTCCATGATATTTATTAGGTCCTCGATCCAAAACAACTTCAGTCAATCCGAGTTCTTTTGCAAGGGCTCCTAATTTGTGACCAAGAGCAGCAGCCTCTTTTTTAGGTGCGGAAGCTCCTCCGAGAGAAATATTTTTTGCATCATCAATAATCTGTACTGACAACAATCGGTTAGATTTAAAAATCGATAGTCTAGGTACTGAGAGTACTTCTTTCAATTTTTTGCGGACACGTAATGCTCGTTTTTTCCGCAATAAACTCTTTCTGTTTTTAAGCATTTGTTTATTTACCTTTTGCTGACTTTCCAGCCTTCTTCCGAACAAATTCATCTATATATCTGACCCCTTTGCCCTTATAGGGTTCGGGTGGTCTTAAGGCTCTTACACTAGCAGCAAATTGACCAACTAGCGCCTTATCTATTCCTGTAATCGTAATGGCTACGCTTTTTTCAATTGCAATTTCGATGCCCTGAGGAATCGGAATTAAACAGGGATGAGAAAAGCCAAGTTGCATTTCTAAAGACTTACCTTGAACAGCGGCGCGGTATCCCACACCAACTAATGATAATTTCTTTTCGAAACCACGACTTACACCAGTAATAATATTGTTCACCAGGCTTCTATACAAACCATGTGCAGGTTGCTCAAGTCCTGATGCTTCATTCCAAGCAACTGCGACTTCTGTTCCATTAACAGAAATTTCGATCCCCTCTGGGAAATCGAGTTCCATAGTTCCTTTAGAACCTTTTACGTGCAGCTTACGCTGATTAATTTTAACCTCAACGCCTTTAGGTAGCTGAATGGGTGTTTTTCCTAACCTTGACATGTCTTATTCCTTACCAAACCTTGCAAATGAGCTCTCCGCCCACTTTTTCTTTTCGAGCCCGTTTACTATCCATTACCCCTTTAGGAGTTGAGAGGATCACCGTTCCAAGTCCACTATGAACATAAGGGATATTTTGATATCCTACATATTTTCTCAAACCAGGTTTTGAAAGGCGTGTGATGCCGCTAATAATGGAATTACGAGTGGCTCGCTCATATTTTAGAAAAATCCGAACCGTTCTATGGTCTTCATTTACCAAAACGTTAACAATAAAACCTTCACTTAATAGAACGTTCGCAATATTTGTAACCAACTTGCTATAAGAAACATCTACATAGCGATGTTGAGCATCTTTCGCGTTTCGAATGCGCGTTAAAAGATCTGCAATAGGGTCATTAAGCGACATGAGGAACTCCTTGTTTTTTAAACGGCAGCCCCATTTCTTTAAGCAGGAAGAAGCATTGTTCATCTGATGCCGCCGTAGTCACAAACGTGATATGCATTCCTTGTTCCCGTTTTACTTCTTCAATTTTCACTTCTGGAAATACCTGTTGGTTTGTAAGCCCTAGAGAATAGTTTCCTTTCCCGTCGCACTTCGGATTAAACCCTCTAAAGTCACTAATACGAGGCGCTACGATATTACAGAATCTGTCCATAAAATCATACATCCGTTTTCCTCGGAGAGTAACTTTGAGTCCGATTGGAACTCCTGCACGGAGCTTAAAGTTCGCTACGTCTTTTTTAGAATTACAAACAATGGGCTTTTGGCCAGAGAGATCTGTTAACTCTTTGATTGCATCTTGGATAAGATTCTTATCCTTAACAGCTTCCTTAATCCCCATGCTAATCACAATTTTTTCTAAGTGAGGGATCTGCATCACGTTCTTATAGTTGAACTGTTTTTGCAGAGAGAGCTTGACTTCTTCTTGATATTTCTTCTTTAACCTAGACATCTTACTTCTTCTTCTTCTTTGTTTTGCTTTCTTCGGGCAGGGCAGGCGTACGTTTTATTCTTGTCCCATCTTCTAAACAAAGGACAACATTGGATTGGTGAATAGGTTTTTCCATTTCCAAAATCTGAGATTTTGTATGCTCGCTTCTTTGTTTCATGTGTTTTTTACGTACATTAACTCCCTTAACGAGAACTTTTTCTCCCTTAAGAGCGATCACTTCTCCTGATTGCCCACGATCATTTCCCGCGATAACAAGGACGCGAGAGCCTCTTTTAAGTCTTGTCATATTAGATTACCTCTGGTGCAAGCGAACCAATTTTCACATACCCTCTTTCACGCACTTCTTTCGCAACAGGGCCAAAAATTCGAGTCCCTTTAGGGTTTTGTTTTTCATCAATAATTACACAGCTATTGTCATAAAAACGCATGCAAGTTCCATCTTTTCGGCGAATGTAACTTTTTGTACGGACAACAACAGCTTTAACAACTTCCCCTTTTTTCACTGAAGATTTAGGGTCTGCTTGTTTAACAGAAGCCACAATCACATCTCCAACACCAGCATAACGTCTTCCTGATCCTCCAGGGACCCTGAAGCATTTCACCTTTTTGGCGCCTGTGTTATCAGCCACTTCTAATAATGTTTCTTCTTGTATCATTTTATAAAACCTCTCTCACAGTCCAACGCTTCAGCTTCGAAAGAGGGCGAGTTTCTTCAATGCGCACTCTATCACCTTCTTTAAGGTTCTCTAATTCATTATGAGCGTAGTATTTTTTAGCTAAGATAATACTTTTCTTATAGAGAGGGTGACTTACTGTTCTCGACACCCTAATCACGGCAGTCTTTTGCATTTTTGTGGATACGACTACCCCTTCTCTAACTTTACGATTACTGGGCCCCATTGTTTCTCCTTGCCGCGGTTAAGATGCGTGCTCGATCCTTTTTCTTACTTCGAAGCAAATGTGGCTGTTGAAGCTTTCTTGTGGCTTTAAGTTCACATTGCAATTGAAATATCGTCTTATTTATCTCTTCTAGATGAATCATTAGATCATCATTTTTTATTTCGTTATATTTCATTATGCTCTCTCCAACCGTTCTACAAATCGAGTTTTTAGGGCTAATTTAGCAGCCGCTTTTCCAAGCGCTTCTTTAGCTTCATCTTTTGAAACGTTTGCTACTTCAAAGAGGATACGACCAGGTCTCACTGAAGCTACCCAATGATCGACACCACCCTTTCCCTTTCCCATCCGTGTTTCAGCCGGTTTTTTCGTGATTGGCTTGTCAGGGAAAATGCGAATCCAAACCTTTCCTCTACGAGCAAAGTACCGTGTAATACATACCCGGCAAGCTTCGATTTGGCGGTTAGTGATCCATCCTCGATCAAGTACCTGCATGCCAAAGTCACCAAATTCAACAAACTGTCCTGTGTGGCTTAATCCAGCAACAGATCCTTTTTGTTGTTTTCTAAATTTTGTTCGCGATGGTTGATTAGCCATGACTTACTAATTATCTCCTCTATTAATCCACACTTTGACTCCAATTGAGCCATAAGTTGTCTCTGCACGAGCCGTTCCATAGTCAATATTGGCTCTTAGAGTGTGGAGGGGAATTCTTCCCTCTTTATACCATTCAGTTCTAGCAATCTCAGCACCACCTAATCGACCCGAGATAGAGATTTTCACTCCAGCAGCCCCGGCATCCATTGAGGACTGGATTCCTTTTTTTAGCGCTCGTCTAAAAGCGATACGCCGTTCAATTTGTTTTGCAATTCCTTCCGCAACAAGCTGAGCATCGAGATCTGGTCTTTTAATTTCAGCAACCTCGATCCAGACTTCTTTCCCTGTGAATTTTTTCAATTCAGCTTTAAGAATATCTATCTCTGCCCCTTTCTTCCCGATAACTAATCCAGGACGGGCTGTGTGTAAAGTTACTTCAATTTTTTCGCTCATGCGCTTAATATCGATACGAGCAGTCCCTACGCAGCAAGCTCTTTTTCTTAAAAAAGATCTAATCGCCACATCTTGACCTAGCAATGTGCCAAATTCTTGTTTGCTAGCGAGCCATGTTGAACGCCAGTTTTTGCGAATAACTAGTCTAAATCCCTCTGGGGATGTTTTCTGTCCCATTACTGAGCTTCCTCCGTTCCTACAATCACTGTAAAATGACTCATTCTTTTAAGAACCGGCATGCGGCCCCCGCGACTTTTTGACTTAGCTCTTTTTAGCCTAGGTCCTTCATCGACTCTAATTTCTTTAATCTTTAGAGAAGATCTTCTCGCACTGTGCAGATTTTCAGCGTTAGCTACAGCGCTCCATAGAGTTTTAAAGAGGAGACGGCCACTCTTCGTATTAGCGAATTTGAGCTGAGAAATGGCATCTTCAACCATCATTCCTCTAATCAGATCAGCCATTGGCCTAGCTTTGCTTGGGCTGATTCGAACATATTTTGATTTTGCTACCGCGGTATGCATCCCTTATCCTTTTTTGACCTGGTGTCCTTTGAATAGCCTTGTCGGAGCAAACTCTCCAAGTCGATGGCCAACCATATTTTCAGCAATAAAAACTGGAATAAATTTTCTTCCATTATGCACTTCGAATGTGTGACCGATCATTTCGGGGATCACCATCGATCTGCGAGACCATGTTTTAATGGGCTTCTTACTATTTTCCGAATTGTGCTTATCAACTTTTTTTAAAAGATGATGGTCTACAAAAGGTCCTTTTCTTAGCGATCTCGCCATGACTTACTTCTTCCTCCGATCTTTGACTATCCATTTTGTCGTTTTTTTCTTAGAGCGAGTTTTAAAGCCCTTGGTCTGCATTCCCCATGGAGTTTGTGGGATGTAACCATTATGACGACCTTCTCCCCCTCCGTGTGGGTGATCAACTGGGTTCATCGCTGTACCTCGAACGGTAGGGCGAATTCCTTTCCAGCGACTTCTTCCCGCTTTTCCATCCACTCTGAGAGAATACTCACTGTTCGAAACCACTCCGAAAGTTGCTTTACATTTTTCATTCAAAATGCGCACTTCGCCAGAAGGCATTTTTACAGTCACATATCCTGGAGTTTTAGCAAGTAGCTGAGCAGATAATCCTGCTGAACGAACAAGCTTTGCTCCACGTGAAGGGTAAATCTCGAGATTATGAATAACAGATCCTAGAGGCATCCCTTTCATTACCATGGAACATCCCGGCTTAAATGGAACATCCTCTCCTGATTTTACAACATCACCTTGCTTAAGGTCTTGAGGTGCAATAATATATCTTTTTTCTCCATCGCAATAATGCAAGAGAGCGATAAACGCAGAGCGATTAGGATCGTACTCAATTGAAGCTACTTTTGCATCCACTCCATCTTTATCTCGTTTGAAGTCGATGATACGGTAGGCTTGTTTTGCTCCTCCCCCTTTATGACGACAAGTGATGCGACCATGGTGATTTCTTCCATTAGTGCGATTTTTTTTCGTCAAAAGACTTTTTGTGGGCGCTATCGTCTTACGAGATCCCTCTTCACGAGTCAATTGATCGTTAGAAGGGAGCACGACTTTACGAAGTCCTGGAGTGATCGGATTAAATTTTTTCACCATAGCTCTACACAGCCTCCCCTAGAGAGTCGCCTACTTCAAGAGTGACAATCGCTTTTTTGAAAGCTGAGCGGAATCCAACTCGACCGCGAACACGTCTTTGTTTAGGCTTGGTATTGATTACATTGACTGCAGTCACTTTAATTTTTCGTTCAGCGTAAATAGTTTCAATTGCTTTTTTGATTTCAATTTTATTTGCATCAACATCGACAATAAATACATATTTAGGCGACTTGCATTTTGCAAGACAACGGTTGCTCGTCATATTCTGTAAATTTTCGAGCATCGCAGTCTTTTCGGTAACGTAACGACTTTTAATTACTGAATAGGGATTCATTTTGCACTCCCGAGAAGGGTTTGTAATTCATCAATAGCTTGTTCTACAACAATCAGTTTTTGATGACTTAGTAGATCATATCCGCTAATCGCCTGAGCAGGAAGGAAGCTAACACCTGGAATGTTTCTTAAGCTTTTTACAAGAGCTTCAGAAACTTGATCGTGACTTTTGCCAACGACTAAAACTTTCTTTCCAAATGCGCCAATTGCTTGTAGGTAAGAAGCAGCAAGCTTTGTTTTAGGTTGCTCTAAAGAGCTGAGTTTTAGAACTACAACATCTCCGCTCAAAATGCGCTGGTTAAGCAAATGTTGAATAGCGGCACGTCGTTCTTTCTGATTAATTCTGACGTGTTGATCGTATTTTGTACGTGGACCAAATACGGTAGCACCACCGCGATACTGAGGAGCGATGATCGTCCCCTGTCTTGCGCGCCCTGTTCCTTTTTGAGGATGAGGCTTTTTCGTCGAACACTTAATCTCATTACGCACTTTTGTATTTGCGTTCCACTGTCTTTTGTTTCTTCGAATAGCTACAATGTAATCTTTAACAAGTTGCATTTTGACTTCAGAAGAGAGGTGTCCATTCTGGACTTCAATTCCACCCACTTCCTTGCCTGTAAAATCATGTTTTTTGAGTGTCGTCACTTTACTTTTTTCCTCGTTTCTTCATACTTTTTCGCACAGTGACAACCGCATTTGAATGACCAGGAATAGCTCCCTTTACAAGAATCAACCCTTTTTCGGCGTCGATTTTTATGACCTTCAAATTTTCCTGCGTCACTTGCTCGTCGCCCATGTGACCGGCCATTTTAACTCCGGGCAAACAACGTCCAGGCGTCGTACGCATTCCAGTAGATCCTCCGTGGCGGTGAAACCCAGATCCGTGAGAAGCAGGCCCCCCAGCAAAGTTATGTCTTTTCATAACTCCCTGATACCCTTTTCCTTTAGATTGCGCAGTCACATCGACAAAAATTCCCTCAGAGAAATATTCTACGCCAAACTCTTGGCCTACCTCATATTCTTCTTTTACCTTAGACTCGCTAAGAAATTTACGAGGCTCCACTTTAGCTTTAGCAAAATGACCTACAAGAGGCTTATGCACATTGCGTTTTTTTGAAGCAGGAACCATTTCCGCTCCTAATTGATAAGCTTGGTAGCCATCTTTCGCCTCAGTTTTTACCTGGACTACAATGTTTTTTTCGATAGCAATCACCGTGCAAGGGATTAAATTTCCCCGCTCATCAAACACACGGCTCATCCTGACTTTTCGACCCTTTAACCTGAGAGACATAGATAATAACCTTCATCAATAGTTGATAGGGAGAAGGATAGCAAACGAGCCGATTTTCCACAATGAATATTTACACATCTCTCACAAAGAAATAATTTTTTTTAAAATAGAAGAGAAAAAAACTGTCAAAATAAGGATCATCGCGATGCTGAGAATGATTTTTTCACGTAATAAAAGTTTCATTGTATACCCAAACAAGCTGAAGAGTTGGCATTTGGGCTGTGCCAACTCTTCAGCTTGTTTGGGTATAAACTAAGAGAGAAGAAGTTGAGAACCAAAGCTGTCTTGAGTAGAAAAAAGTTTTTTAAGCCCTATCTCAGCCCCGTAAGTTATGGCTGCAATGATGCCCATCCCAGTCATTAAAGATCCGCTTACAGCAAACCCAAAAGCTGCAGTTAAGCCCAAGATAGAAAATGCAATCATCGAAATAGAGAAAAGAATCCCCATATACGGGACAATCATCCTATCTTTTGCAGGAGATTCCCCATTTAAACACAAGCGAGCCTCTAATTTAACCCCTTTTTGCAGATACTCTATTTTTTTAATATTGGTCACTAGACTAATGATGTACAAAATCGATCCGGTGAAATGCCTAAGCCCTGAAAAAAAAAGAGTTTTAATGCCGAGGGAATCAATGAGACCTGCGCTATTTGACAGAAGAGAAAGGAGGGGATATTGAATTCGCGCACTCGGGAGATTAAAAATATCCTGCGGCTCTTTTCGAGAGCGGCAGGATACAGAGACATCTCCAATACACGCAATAGACCACACTCCCGTAGCGAGGTGATCAATTAGGGTATTAGCCACGAGGATTTGCTGCCTCTTGTTTAAAGAAAAACGCAACAAAAGTGCAAGTCACTGCTGTTGAAGAAAGCACTAACATGACAGGTGAACTAATCACAAGTCCTGCAACAACTCCCGCAAAACTCAATGCATTTAATGCAAATCCAACAACAAATTTAGCAATATCTAGCACTTGGTGGGTCTTTCGACATGCATTTTGATCTGCAGAGGATTTATTGCATTCGTCCGTTAAATCTTTGACTTGCTTAAGCCCAAGATCCAAACAGTTATACATCCCAAAAGCATTAGCAGCAGCTGTCCAAGGAGCTATCGCTGCATCTTTAAAGAAACCAAGAGCCCATTTCACTGCTTTAGTAAATGCTTCACCAAAAGATGCGACATCTCCAACCACTTTTCTCACAGGAGCCCCTGTTTGCACTGTAGTAACAAGAGTATGCAGATTCTGCACAGCCTTAGGCACTTCAAGCCCAGCAACCACTGCCGCTGCTCCTTGAGCTATAGGATGAACTCCTTGCGTAACCCCACATAGCTGAAGCCATTTTCCTACTTCGCTAATGGGCTTAAAAAGATCTTGTGTTTTTTCGCCTGCAAAGCGGTCAATATGATCAAAAAAGCTTCTTTGAGCTACAGCTGCCATTTTATTTTCTCCTGAGTTAGTTGTTTTATCAAATACAAAGCGACTGAAGCAACCAATGCAACAGTGGCTAATACCAACGTAACGGGCTCGGCTAACGCCGAACCCACAAACACCCCCACAATGCAAATTAAATGCAATGCTGTAGCGCTTATTTTTTTAGCGAAATAGAGAGCCTTCATCCAAGTCCAGTCAAAGTTCCTGACTCTCCTAACCATTCCACTGACTTCTTTATACATCCCACACCCCCGTACAATCAAAACAAGGGGCACAAGGTGCATTTTTAAATGAGGCAATTCCAGTTCAATCACCCATCTTATCACTTTCACAACTCCGGCAACTAAACGGGCTAAGGCTACACTACAACTCCACCACTCGCCATTCCAAGCCTCATAACAACGCCCCGTTCGGCCGATTAAATTCCCTAAATTATATGCCCCAAAAGAACACCTAAGTCCCCGGCAAAAATTCCTGACATCAATCCCCCATCCACCAGAACCTCCCCCCTCTACTAACTCACTCCATTTTGCAAGGGTAGAAACCCCTTTTAGTAACAATTTTTTATGCCTTAAAGAAGGCATTTCATCTCTAGTAACTAGAGGTACCTGCATTCTAATTTTCCAAACGGTGAATTTCTCTTTTTAATAAGTAGGCCGTCGTCGCTAAAATCAGAGCCGCAGAAGATAAAATAAGAAGCGCAGTTGAAGAAACGGCAAATAGACCCATAACCATACCCAAAGCCAAAATGGCACACGCAATTTTTATAATCGTTCTCACTAATTGCGTAGAATGTCTGATCACTTTTAACTGAGCAGGACCTCCTTGAAGAGATGCTTCTTGAAATACTTTCTGCCCAAGCCTTGCCACTTTATACGTATTACGTATCAGAGAAGCCACATCTCCTACTACAGCAATACGGGACAAGAGTCCCGACTCAAGAGTAATCGCCTGGATATGATGCAAAAAATCAATAGATGAGGCGACATTCCCAACTAAACTACTTCCTTTAGAAAGCACACGCCCCACCGACGTCCAGTCACTAACTTTTTTAGCAGCTTGATACAGCTGAATGGTATCGGCAGCAGCATCCGCAAGATGAAACCCCTGATCTGCCCTCTCTAAAACAGAGCCGAAATGAGCAAATCCCAACCATTTAGATACAGTCGAAACCCACTCTAATACAGAGCGCGTATCGTGCTGGATGAAATGAGAAAAATGTACCCCTACTATCGCCATGAAGTAATAAGGCTAAATGAGGATTCGATTAATGTAAAGTAAATGTTAATATTGAAAGGCCACATAAAAGGTCCTTGCCAGACATCATTTTACGCCCTTCTAGTTGAACCTCAAGGAGTTCTATCGCACCAAGACCACACGCAATAATCAAATGATTTTTATTACCTATCATTTCTCCAGGAGCCCCAGAGCCTTCGACTAAACGACTTTTTTGAATTTTCAACCTCTTTCCATTCAATAAAGTCCAGGCCAGAGGCTTTGGGCTAAGCCCCCGAATCAACTGGTGGATCTTAGTATTTTCTTTTGCCCAGTTGATATGACAAAATTCTGGAGTAATTTTTCGAACAAAAGTAGCTTTTGAATGATCTTGAGGGATACGAACCACCTGATCTTTTTCCAAGGCATCTAGAACCCTTAATAAAGCTATCGTAGCCGATTTTTGAAGAAGATGCTCTAATTCCTGAGCATCTATTTCAGGATCAATCACCACCTCTTCTTTATCAAGGATATCTCCTGCATCTAGCTGGAGCACCATTTCCATAATAGTAACCCCTGTTTTCACTTCTCCTTCAATAATAGCTTGCTGAATAGGGGCCGCACCTCGATATTTAGGGAGCAGAGAAGTATGGACATTGATACATCCAAGGGGGGGGATATCCAAGGTGGATTGTTTTAGAATTTCCCCATAAGAGGCAACAATAAAGAGATCGGCACCTATTTCTCTCAGTAAATTTTCAAATTCAGGAGTCGAAACTTTTTCAGGCTGAAATATAGGGCAACAGGCCACCTCTTTAAGGGGAGGCGGGAGGGACTTTCCAGATCTTCCTTTGGGCTTATCGGGCTTCGTAACGACAGCTACAATAGCCACCCCTCTTTTGACTAAATCGGTATAAAGATCTGCAGAAAATTGAGGGGTACCAAAAAAAACAACCTTCACTCTTCGAGAAAATCCTCAAAATGATCACTTGGATGAGACGCATCAACAAGACCAATTAACCCTCTTTGAGAATGCCTTGCAAATTCAATCCAATGTTTCACCACAGGACTGTCTCCTAACTCTCTTTCTAATTCGCCTAGAACATGCTTAAGCCCCAACCCTGAGCGATAAGTGAGCTTAAATGCTTTAGTTAAATCTTTTCTCAGCTCGAGGGGAAATTGATGTCTCTTTAATCCCACTAAATTAAGCCCCCCAAGCTTATAGGGAATCCCGGCTCCCAAAGTATAGGGAGGCACATCATGAGTAATTCGACTTAGACCCCCTACCATCGCATAAGCTCCAATACGAACAAATTGATGCACCGGAGTCATTCCACCTAAAATAGCATAATCTTCCACTTCAACATGACCCGCAAGCATGGCGCTGTTAGCCATAATCACCCCGTTTCCCACAGTACAATTATGTGCAACATGACAATAGGCCATTAATAAACAATGATTACCAATACTGACGACAGATCCTTCCCCACAAGACCCATTAATGGTCACATATTCTCGAATCTCACAATGTTGACCAATTTTGACGTAAGTCGTCTCTCCTGCATATTTTCTGTCCTGAGTTTTTGTTCCAATGCTTGCCCCAGGATAAACAACGGTTCCTTTACCAATAAGAGTATTTCCATCAATATAAGCGTGACTTTTAATCACAACATTATCTTCTAATGTCACTCCCCGTTTAACAACAGCAAACGGTTCTATAGTGACATTTTTCCCAATAACTACTCCCTCTTCGACATAAGCTTGAGGATGTACCCCTGTTTCAGTAATGAACATTCGTTTTAACTAACTCCTTGTAATACAAACGCAATTGCCGCCTCTGCTACGAGCTTACCCCCAACAAAAGCCTGAGCCTCAACTTTTCCTCCTCGATGATTTAAATGACGCCCATCTACGTGCATCATCAACACATCACCAGGAACCACCATGCGTCGATACTTCACTTTATCAATCGTGAGTAAAAAAGCAATTTTATCTTGATATCCTTTTTGATGGATAAGTATCCCCCCCGTCTGAGCCATCGCCTCTAGAATTAAAACTCCAGGCATGACAGGCATCATAGGAAAATGACCTTCAAAAAAAGATTCATTTATGGTGATGTTTTTTTGTCCAACAATTCGAGAATTCTCCAAATCGAGCTCGTTAATTCGATCAACAAGCAGAAATGGATATCTGTGTGGTAAAATCTTTTTGATGGCTTGAATGTCTAAAATCATGATCCAGGTTCCCCCATTTTCTAAAGTATGCAGTCAATTCCCTAGCCAGAGAGGTATTGGAGAAATGCCCCGATCTAATTGCAATAACATGCGCCAAGAAGGGAACCCCCACAAGAGACAAATCTCCTATTAGGTCTAAAATTTTATGCCTTGCCATTTCATCAGGAAATCTCACCCCATCTGGGTTAATCACTGCATCATCTTTAATGATCACTGCATTTTCTAGATTTCCTCCCTTAATCTGTCCCTTTTCAATGAGAGGAACAATCTCTTCATACAAGGCAAATGTTCTAGCGGGAGCAATTTCTTTTTCAAAAGCATCGTCACTTACGACAAAAGAATAAAACTGCGCTTTAAGCATTGCTGAATTGGGATAACTGAGGGTGTAACTAATCCGAAATTCATCTGAGGGCAAGGCGACAAGGTGAACATCTCCCTTAGACCAAAATACTGGTTCATAAAGACGCCTAACAAATTTAGTTTTATCCTGAATGCGAATGCCCGCTGACTTAATCATTTCCACAAAAGGGGCAGCACTTCCATCACAACTAGGGACTTCAGGCCCATCAATTTCTATGACTAGGTTATCAATTTCATACGCTCTTAGCGCTGCAAGAACATGTTCTACCGTTTGAACAGAAACAAATTTATTTCCTAAAATTGTACAACGAGGAGTTCCTTGAACACATTCAACACTTGCCTTAAGCAACGGTTTTTGCATTAAATCCAGACGTTGAACATAAATCCCCGTATCTTCAGGAGCGGGTCTCATTCTTAACGTACTTCGAGTTCCAGTAAAAAGGCCTATGCCTGATATGGAAACAGGACGAGCAAGCGTCCTTTGTTTTTCTCTGGAGGTGGACAATTCATGAGCTTCGGCCATAATACCACTGCGCTATTTTCGTATTGTTATTCAACATATGCTTCGAAATTATTTTCCGCAAGGGATAAAACATCAAGCAAAATCCACTTAAACCCAAGAGAATTTGCTCTCCAAAAAAGAGATATACTGTATCGTAATGATAAATCGGAACCTGAGCCACCAAAACTCCCTTCGCCCATTCGTAATCTTTATCTACATGAAATGCCCCTAAAGACCTTCCTAAACTATCAATTGCTGTGGTAATCCCTGTATTACATGAACGAAGAAGGGGCACCCCATTCTCAATACTGCGTATTCGACTCGTGATGAAATGCTTGACTGGCAACCGCGTTGAAGGAAACCAAACATCGTTGGACAGATTCACAAACAAAGTCCCCCCCTTCATTCGACCTTCTCGTACAATATGGGACAACATCTCTTCATAACAAATGGAAGGAGAAATATTTAGCCCACTTGAGAAAACAACAGACTCCTTTCCTTCGGTGAGGAATCCTCCTACCCCATAATGCATGGAAATTTTTCTCAAACTTTCAAATGGCAAGGTTTCTGCCATTGGCAGCAATATTTGTTTAACATACTTTTCAACAACTTCTTCTTTAATAAAAAAAGCAGAATTTGTTTTCCCATCAATCAGACCTATCACCACTTCTGCTTGGAAATGGGAAGCCAATCCCTTGGCAATGTCTAAATTAGACAGAAATCGGTGTTTAAAAACAGGACATTTCCCGGTAATTTTAAAAAAAATTTGCTCAACAATTTCTTTTTCATAGATACCCCTCTCTGCATCAAAAGGGACTGCCACTTCTGGCAAAACAATCAAGTCATACTTCTTTTCCTTAGATAAATAAGTGATAATTCGACGCCATTGTTCATAAGGAGAAATAAAGGTTTCAAGGGATCCAAGAGGCCTTTTTTCTTCCGATCTCAATCCTGTCTGCACTAAAGCTACTTTAATTCTAGGAGCCTTATCTATCTCTTTACTGTGCCACGCTATATGCCCCCATCCAAATAAATAAGGGAAAAAGGCGACCCCCAAAAGCACTCCAAAATGGCGAGCTCTCAACATAAAAAGATTCGTCCATATCACATACCCTGTTAAGCCAAGAACCCCAGAGATAGAAGCTAGCTGAGCACTATAGAGATTGCGCGTCAGAAGAAGCCCTATCTGTTGCATCGTAAAACCACAGAGCAAAAAATGTTGGATAGCGTACTCCACCATGACAAAATAAGAAGTCAAAATCCAAATTTCCTTCGAACGGAAAGGAACAAGAGCAAAGGGTAAAGCGAATAACAGAATAAGCAACACATAAACTGCAATAATATAAATTCCGTGATAGTCAAAGGAAAGAAGCCAAGAAAGGTCTACTGCATGAATCGCGCTAAACCAAAGGAGGGCTGCCAGGAAGGGTCTTTTTTCATTTTGAAGCCCTTTCCAAAATAGAGCATACCCTCCAATGGCCGCAAGGGGAGCTAGAGGCTTAATGAAAAAAAAAGAAAGACTCAAAAAATAAAATATCATTGGTTCCCCCGAAAATGGATCATCTGCCTATGGCTATTTTTACGAAGGATTGCTCCACTAAGAAGAGAGCTTAAACCTCCTAATACAGCTCCATTCAGCAAAAATCCCATCAATTCCTGCTCCCTTTGAACCCCACTGAGTAGCCAAAAGGGATGTTGAAAAATCACAACAGGAATCCATACCAAGATCAGTAGACTAATCCCTAAACGGAGCTTTACCCCAAATAAAAGACATAGAGCTCCCACCAATTCCCCTAAAATAGCGCATCCAATCAATACAAAAGTATATTGATAAGCTAGATCAAAAGCCCTATGACCTATCTCGATCCCATCCAAGGTCCCCTTCCAATCCATTAAAGCCATTGCGATTTCTTGATCAGCCACTCGCCAATCAAAAATTTGATTAAGCCCCCTAACCAAAAAAAGGGCACTCATGCTAATACGCCCAAAAGCGTAGGTAATACGATCTATCATCGTCATTAATTCTAAAACACGATATTCTATCAGAATGAAGCCATTTCGAAAGCATCATTTATTAGAAATTCTTACCATTCACGATAGCTCCCCACTCCCTTTAGACGCCATATTAAGAAAATATTTTAGAACTCATTCTGCCATTGGAGCTGAAGATCGACGCACTATTTGTGAAAAACTCTACAGAATGATTCGCCTCCGAGGAAGGATTGACTTTCACCTCCCTCACCCCATTTCATGGGAACAAAGGATTGAGGCCTCTACAGAAATCATCCCGAATATGCCCCCCCATGTTCAAGTCAGCTTCCCCAGATTTCTTTTTGAAAAAATCAAAGAGGCCTATGGAGAATCCAAGGCGATGGATTTATGCCATATCCTTAACGAGGTGGCTCCTACAACCGGGCGCATCAACCCTTTAAAAATAACACGAGAACAGTTTTTACAAGACATTCCAGGGATATTTCCTTGCCTATACTCCCCATTGGGATTTACATTTGAAAAAAAACCTAATATCTTTGGAATGCCCTCATTTAAAGCAGGTCTTTTTGAACTCCAGGACGAAGCGAGTCAACTTGCCGCTTTAGAAATGGATCCCAAACGGGGCGATCACGTCCTCGATTATTGTGCAGGCGCTGCTGGTAAAACCTTGGCCTTTGCCTATAAAATGGAAGGGAAAGGGCGCATCTACCTGCACGACATCAGGCAACATGCTCTTGAGGAGGGCCAACACCGACTAGCTAGAGCAGGAATTCAAAATGCTTCCTTATGGGACCCCACTAGTAAGCAAAAAATGGATTGGATTCTTCTCGATGTCCCCTGCTCAGGGACAGGCACTCTGCGGAGAAATCCCGATTTAAAATGGCGCCTTTCTCCAAGCTCTATTGAAAATCTGAAAAAAGAACAGCGCCAAATTTTTGCAGCAGCCTTCCCCTATGCAAAAAAATATATTGTCTATGCTACCTGTAGCCTTCTTCCAGAAGAAAATGAAGAACAGGTTCAGTTTTTCCTTGAAAACTATCCTATCACCCTAGTAAAACCCTTGTTTAAAACACTCCCTCTAAGTGGAGGGATGGATGGCCTATTTGCCGCCACTTTTGAATGCACAAATCACCTAAATAGATTACAATAACATCTAATGAAAAAATTAATTTATCTTATCTGCCTACTTCCCACCTTCTTATTTGGAGGAGTTTCTTACCAAGTCCATAATCGCCCTTTAGCAAAGGTGGGGGACCGCATCATTACCCTGGTTGATCTTATCAAGCAGATGGACGCCTACCTTTATACCCATAATCTCCAACTGGGCACGGAAGAACGGATCCAATTTTATAAAAATAGCTGGCATTATGTTCTCGATCAATTTATCGATAGTGAACTCATGCTCATGGTCGCAAAAGAAAGAGAAATTACTGTAAGTGAAGGCGATGTGCGAGAGGAGATGTTTAGACGCTACGGGTCTAATATGCAAACTACACTGGCAGAACTGAATATTTCTTATTTTGAAGCAAAAGAAATGGTTCAACAAGAAATGACTGTCGAACAAGTCCAAGGCTACAATATTCAAGCAAAAGCAATGCAAGAAGTAACTCCGCAAGAAGTCAAAAATGCCTATTTTGCCTACTTGCTTGCGCATCCTCCAGTAAAAGAATGGAGCTATCAAGTTCTTTCCCTTACAGGAGAGGATTCTACGTTATGCGCAAATTATGCAGACAAAGCCTATCACCTTATTCAAGATGACAAACGTTCCTTTACAGAAGTCAAAGAGCTCCTTAAAGAAGAACCCGGACTCTCTATTTCCATCTCGAATGATTATACAGCGGAAGAAAAAAATCTATCAGCAAGCCATAAATCCATCCTTGCCTCTCTTAAAGAAGGGGAAATCAGTTTTCCAGAAAAACAGATCTCGCGAACAAGCGGGAAAAACACCTATCGTATTTTCCTTCTCAAACATTATGAAAATAAAGGAGCTCCTCCATTTAATGCCATGGCAGAAAAACTCAAAAGCGCCCTCCTCCAAGCAAAAGCTGCAGAGGAAGCCAAGTTATTTACTGCTAAATTAAGAGAAAAATACCACTATACCCCGATCAACATCCCCGCTGACTATGAGCCATTTACCCTTACCTCCTCTTAACTTTCAGAGAGCCAATAAACGGCTATCTCAAAACTATCTGAAAGACCCCAATCTACTCAAAAAAATTGTCCTCACAGGAGGGACTAAAGAAGGGGACCGTATTCTTGAAGTGGGGCCAGGTCCTGGAGCACTCACCAGGGCTCTTCTAAGTAACGGAGCCCATGTGACTGCCGTTGAACTCGATTCCCGCTTTATCTCTGACCTTCAGCTTTGGAATCACCCCCATCTTCATCTGATAGAAGGAGATATTCTTACCATTGACCTTCCTCAAGTAGACCGATGTATAGCCAATATCCCTTACCAAATTACGACTCCCCTTCTTGAAAAACTGCTCCCCCTACATATTCCCCTCACCCTAACGGTACAAAAAGAAGCCGCCCTCCGCATGATCGCCCCCATCGGATCAACAGATTACAGTCCCCTTTCCCTCTTATGTCAATATTATGCAACCCTTCACATTGCATTTAACATTCCCCGCCATCTTTTTACTCCAATCCCCCATGT
>JAGOSM010000020.1 GCA_018062315.1 Simkaniaceae bacterium
GCTTACTTTTGTTCTCAAAGTGCCGCTCAAGAAGGCTTTGATTGGGATTCTCCTATTGAAGCTGCGAGGAAGGTACAGGAAGAAGTTAATGAAGTTCTGCAAGAACTGCAAAAACCAATCAATCCTTTCCAACAACACGCTTTAAAGGAAGAAATTGGAGATTTATTTATGGCTTGTTGTTGTCTTGCCCGACATTGCAAAGTTAATCCCGAGGAAGCTATTGTGATAAGTCTTAAGAAATTTATAAAACGATATTCATGTCTTAAATCTACGGCACAAGAAAAAGGCATTTCTTTTCAAGGATCATCTGCAGCTGAGCTTTCAAGTCTATGGCAGCAGGTTAAGCGAAAATTGCCGCAGAAAATTAACGCGTCAAACGTTAAAAAGTGATAGAAGCTAGGAAGAACCTAGCAAAATTGGACATGATTTGATAAAATAATTGCAAGAAAAGAGGAGGTTAGGCCTCAAAAACTTGCAATTTTTTTATGGGAATTACGATGTGACCTTCAAAACCTTAAAAGAATAATCAGGAGGATTTGCTTCGCCAAAGGCTCGATAACTTCATCAATATGAGGCATGAATTGGTCCGCTTCCGCTGGTGGAAGAAAATTGATGACTTTCATACAATGAATCATCTTTTTTAAGAGTTTAATTTGTGTGCTTTCGAGTGATAAGTAATTGTCATGCTTGATTTCTGTTTTGGTAAGATCATTTTATGATTTTATCTCTGTATTCGGTTATAATAAAGAGAAATGATTTTTAGCAACAGGAAGCTTAAATGCCTCCTAATTAACCTGTATTGGATAAGTTTTTGGAATAATAGTCCGATAATGTTCATTTTTATCCCTCACTCGCTGCGAAGTAGCGAGTGAGGGTGTTTTGAGTTTTAAGGTTCCAGCTTTTTACTCAACGATAACTTCATACAATCCAGGACCTCCTAAATAGGGCAAGAGTTCTCCTGCGTTCTCTTTAAATTTCTGGGAACTGATAGCTTTTTCAAAGGCTTCAACACTCTGCCATAGGGCTACATTAACGAATCGAAAGGTAGCCGGGGGAAGATTAGTTCGGCTATCGATGCTTTTATGTAGCTTTGTGCCAATAAATCCATCTTGAGTCCTCATGTAATCATCAACTTTTTTCCACAACCTCACAAATTTTTCTTCATCTTCTGCTTTCACTAAAAAAGGGTTAATTAAAGTAACTATATCCATCTTCGTCTCCATATTCATCGTTAAATTCTAAACACTTGCAACAGAACCACCATCTACTCGGAGGTTAGTACCCGTAATAAAAGAAGCTTGTTCAGAGGCAAGAAAAACCACGGCGGAAGCTACTTCCTCTGGTTGTCCTGGTCTTTTGCTCTGAATATTGGGTCTTAGGGTTTGAAACAAATCATCTAACAGCGCCTCAACTGAAATATTCTGTTCTTTGGCTTTTTCAATTAAGATCCCTTCAATCTGAGGCGTCAAAATAAAAGCCGGCGAAACGGTATTAATCAGAATGCCATCCTTGCCATAAACTTTCGATAAACTCTTAGTCAAATTGGTTATGGCAGCTTTTGCAGCATTGTAATGAGGAATAAGAGCGTCGGGTTGTGTTCCGGATTCAGAAGAAATGTTGATAATGCGTCCCCACTTTTGTCTTTGCATGTAAGGAAGGACAGCCCTTGTAACCCTAACATTTGAAAGCAAATTTAACTCTAGCATGTTCATCCAGTCCTCATCGGAAAGATCTTCAAATGAAACAAACTCATGCACTCCTCCCACATTATTTACTAAGATGTCAATAGTTCCAAACTGTGTAATTATTTGGTGAATAAGTCTCGTTACATCTTTGGGTTTCATTAGATCAGAGGCTATAGAAATGGCCTTTCCTCCCTCATTTTTGATTTCTTGAACTGCCGTTGAGAGCTCCTTTTGATCACGAGCAGTCAAAATAACTTGGCATCCTGTTTTTGCCAATGCTATTGCAATCGCTTTTCCAATTCCTTTACTTGATCCTGTGATAAGGGCCACTTTGTTTTGAAGTTCAATTTTCATTTTCATCTCCTTAATATGTTAATTAGACAGGTCTAATTGACCTATCATATCTTTAAAATACCTCCCCACAAATAGGTTGTCAAGACCTGTTTTTTTGTACTATCATTTTTTAGCTTAATTTGTTGATCATAAGAAAGGAACATACACAATGAAAACCAACAAGAACCAATTCGCACTTCTCAGTTTACTCAGTAAACAAAGTATGTCGGGCTATGATATAAAAAAGATGGCTCAAAAAGTTTCTCCTTTTCATTGGTCAGAGAGCAACGCTCAAATTTATCCAATTTTAAAAAAACTTGAAAAAGATCAAATGGTTAATTCTTATATTGATTTAAAGAGTGGTGAGCGAAATCGTCGTATTTACGCAATCACCCAACGCGGGCAGGATCATCTGATAGATTGGCTCAAAGAACCTGTAGAGCCTTCCACTTATAAAGAAGAAATCATATTGAAGTTAACGGCAGGGGAAAATGTTGAAGCCTCAGTTATGATTGCACACCTTGAAAAATTCCAAACACAAACCCAGGAACTTCAAAAGCAAGTCATTGAAATTCAAAATGATATTAGAAAAAGACATCAGGATGAGCGACGTAAACTCTATCTCCTCATGGCTTATGATTATACAGTTATGCAATTAGAGGCTAAACTAGCGTGGTGTCAAAACAGTCTTTTAAAATTAAAGAGCCTTTGAAAGAAATAAAAAGTAGTTTCTAAGCCAGGAACGTTGATTTGAGCAGTTTTAATAGAGACAAATGGAATCTTTTGCTGAGAGCGATATTGTTAGGGTTGTAGATCGTTTATCTTCTTCCTCCTGGATGATCTTGATGATACGACTGAGTGTCGAAGAGGCAAGAAAATAAAATTCAAAGGATGCTATCGAGACGCCTTCCGCTCAACAAATCAACATATTCTCAAGTGTTTTGGCTTGAAGTGACTCTCTATTTGTCTGTTATTACCTTACCTTGGAGCAGTTGTCCGTGGGGGCGCCCTTTTTTGGTTTTTCTTCAGCCTCTCAAAAAATATAATGAAGATCGACAACATAAACACCGAAGCAGCATTGATTACGCAAAAATAGGGACACACTTTATCTCTCATTGGCTGCCAAACAAATTTCCCCCTTGTAAGGTGATATGAACAAGTTCCATAGCCTGTGCTCTCCCCAAAAATGAGTTCAGTTTGGGAGACCTTACAAAACCTATTGAGAGAATCTTCATAAGATCGGAATGAAGGAAAATATAAATAAGATTGGAAGAGAGGTAAAAAAAAAGATATCCTTAATCCTATCAATAAAAGGAGACATCTTATGCGTTCATTTCCCCTTACGGCTGCGGCTGCTGTATTAGGCTTATGCGTGGCACTTGGCCCTGCAATTGCGGGTTATTTCATTTATAAAGGAATTGTGGAAGCTAAATTGGGGGATAGATATGTCACTGTAAAAGGGCTTGTTGAACGAGTCGAAAAGGCAGATCGAGGAACTTGGTCAATTTCTTTTAAGGTCTCCGGGAATGATCTCAGTCAACTTTATCAAAAACTGACTCATGATTCTGAGCTGGTGCAAAACTTTATCTTGAAAGAAGGCTTTGTTAAGAGTGAAGTTTCTCTGTCATCTCCCCGTGTTACAGATCTTCATGCTCGTGAATATGGAGGAGGTTCCTTATCCCCTGAACGTTATCTTATCGAGTCCATTTTGTATGTTAACTCTGCTAAAGTTGATAACCTTAACCAGTTGTCGGCAAAGACAGGGGAACTTTTGACCCAAGGTGTTTCGATCTCTGGGAGTGAGACACGCTTTTACTTAGATAGATTTAATGAACTTCGTTCACAGCTTATTGCGGATGCAACAAAAAATGCTGAAGAAGTTGCGAATAGTTTTGCCAAAACGACAGGAAGTCAAATTGGAAGTATTCGTCACGCTAATCAAGGAGTGATTCGCTTGACAAGCCCAGATGCCTCTCCTAATCAAGATTATGATGAAGGTCTTGCCTCTTTAATGAAAAAAATACGTGTTGTCTCAACGCTTGAGTTTTATTTAAAATAATATTATTGACGGTTTCAAAAAATCAAAAATCCGGATTTTGACTGAAATAAATTTTATTAAATTTATTTTTTTTTGATCTTTTACTATCGATGTTATGTTAACTAAAAATTTACCAACAGGTGTAATACTTCATGTGCTTGTATAGGAGGAAAAATGTAAATAACTCTCCTGAGTGTTGTTTTGCACCACCCTCTAGACAAATGGATTTTGATACCTCATAAATTGGGGCTTGATAAATTGTGAGCAAAATGGAGTAGCTAATGACTTCTGTTGTCGCCCAGGACCTTCATTTAAAAAAACGATTCTCACGTTTTTCTTCAGATGCTAAAGCTTGGTTTGTTTGGAGTTTTGCGGGATTTTTTTACCTTTATCAATTTATTCTTCGTAATTCACTGGGGGTTATGACAGATGATCTGATGCGAGATTTTTCTGTTGAAGCCTGTGCTTTGGGTGTTTTAAGTGCATTTTATTTAATTTCTTATACATCTCTCCAAATTCCTGTTGGCTTAGGTATGGATAAATTTGGCCCCTCTCGTCTTTTAAAGGGGGCAATGGTCTGTTGTATTGCAGGAACAGTTATCTTTGCGTTATCAGGATCTTTTTATCTTGCCTGTTTTGGTCGATTGCTCATTGGAGCAGGATCCACTTGTGCTTTTCTAGGAGCTTTAAAACTTGCGACGTGTTGGTTTCATCCTGAACGGCTTGCGCTTGTTGTAGGATTTACTTTGCTAGCCGGAAAAGTTGGAGCGGCTCTGGGACAGGCTCCTCTCGCCCTTTTAATTGATACATTAGGCTGGAGAGAAGCGATGCTTTACGTTGTGGTGCCAATTGGGTTGGTGCTAACGATGGGACTTTGGTATTTTGTTGAAGATGTTCCTGATGAAGGGCCTCTTGTGGCGACTTCCGTTGTTGATACACGTCTTAAAACACTTTTTATCCGTCTTAAGGATATTATTATTGATTATCGAATTTGGGCCCTCGGTCTGTATGGAGCTCTTATGTATGCGCCTATGTTAGCATTTGTTGATTTGTGGGGTGTACCCTTTTTGATGAAGCTTTATACCATTGAACGAGCCGTAGCAGGGTCAATCACAACGATGTTTTATGTTGGTGTTGGCCTTGGGTCGCCCCTTGTCGCCCTCTTTTCCGATTATTTTAAAGTTCGTAAAACTCCTATGATTATAGGGGCGGCTTTGGCTCTTCTCTGCAATTTTGTCATTATTTATGTTCCAGACATTCCTCTTTTGGGAATGTATGGACTTCTTTTTGCGTCGGGAGTTGTTTTTTCAGCACAGCCCCTTATTTTTTCATCTGTGTGCCAATTGACACCTCATGCAAGTAACGCAACAGCGATCAGTTTTACGAATATGATTGTGATGATGTTAGGCCTTGTCTTGCAGCCGCTTGTTGGCTGGTGTTTGGAGTGGATTTGGGAGGGAATGAAAGATAATGGAATTCCTATTTATACGATTTCTGATTACCGATTTGCCTTAGCGAGTATCCCTATATGTCTTGCGCTTTCTCTTCTCCTTATGCCATTGATTCCTGAAACTTTTCCTAAAGCTGAAGAAGAATAAGTAGATTATTTATTTTTAATGAAAAAGAAAATTAATAAAAATTAAAATTTTTTGGAGGATGAGATGTCGGTTTTCTCTGCTTTAGATTTTGACGATCACGAGAAAGTTACCTTTTTTTTTGATAAGAAAACGGGACTCAAAGCTATTATTGCTATTCACAGTACAAAACGCGGACCGGCGTTAGGAGGATGTCGAATTTGGCCCTATGTTGATGAGCAACAAGCCATTACAGATGCACTGCGTCTTTCTCGTGCTATGACCTATAAAGCAGCTATGGCTAATTTACCCTTTGGCGGGGGGAAAACAGTTATTATTGGTGACTCGCACCGTGATAAAACACCAGAGCTTTTTAGAGCTCTTGGTCGTTGTGTGGAGCAGCTTAATGGCTATTATATGAAACGGTTGAGGGGATGTTATATTGTGAGTGAGGATGTGGGAACATCTGTTGAGGATATGGCCTTTATTCACGAAACAACGTTCAATGTTGTGGGGTTGCCGGACGGAAGTGGTGATCCTTCTCCATTTACTGCTATTGGAGTGTATGAAAGCATTCGAGCTGCGGTGACGTATGGTCTTAAAAGAAACTCTTTGCAAGGGACTAAGGTTGCCATACAGGGGCTTGGTCATGTGGGTTATTCATTGGCTAAGCTTTTAGCGGAAGTAGGGGCCAAGTTGATCATCACAGATATAGATCTCAACCTCGTGGAGAAAGTTGCGCAGGAACTTAATGCGACGTCTGTGTCTCCGGATGACATTTATAGTGTGGATGCAGATGTATTTGCTCCTTGTGCTCTAGGAGCTATTTTAAATGATAAAACAATTCCACAATTAAAATGTAAAATTATTGCGGGATCCGCGAATAACCAGCTTGAGCGTCATGATCATGGCGAAACTTTAGCCGAAATGAAAATTCTTTATGCTCCAGATTATGTTGTCAATGCGGGAGGGCTTATAGATGTTTCTTATGAAGGGCCCGATTATAATGCAGAAATAGTTAGACATCATGTGGAGGGGATTCATGATACTCTTCTTGATGTTTTTCTAAGGGCACAGACACTGCAAATTTCAACAAGTGAAGCGGCAGATTTAATTGCCGAAGAACGGCTTAAATAGAATTGTTCTCTAGCTTTCTTATCCTTCGAGAGCCTTAACTTCACTGGAATTTCGAGGAGAGAGGGGTAAGAAAATTTGAAGTTTATCCCAAACTTGTTCAAAAATTCGACACAGGGCTCCATTCGCAACAACATTACAACTCGTAATAAGCGGATCTAAAAAAACGTTAAGGGCTAAGATAACAGCAATCATTTCAGAATTAAAATTTAAATAAGTTTCGTAAATAGGAAGCATAATAAAGATGGCGCCTCCGAGTACAGCAGCTGTTGCGAAACGGGCCAAGACAAAAACAAAACTAAAGTGGATCCACGCTATAAAATCTGGATTTTGGCCATAAAAATGACGATAAATGAGAAAACATAAAAAGGCATTGGCAATACAGTCGCCAATTTGCTGGATATTTGTTGTGGCAGGAATAATGGCTTGAGCTAAGGGGGGATGTCGAAGATTTTTCGCTGTTCCTGCAATTGTCCAGGGCATTGTAGAGAGGCTACATCCTGAAGTAAGAGAAATTCCCCCTGCAGGTAAAAGGTTTTTAATGTGCGTTGCTGCTTTGCGGAGAGAAAATCCAGCTCCTAAGAAAAATAAAACGAAAAGGTAAATGAGAAGAAAAAATACTAGCCAGAGGACCAAAAGAGCGTAGTGAGTCAAAACATGACGGAGTAAGTTTGTCTGGTACATTTGCACCGCAAATCCAAGAATGAAAAGAGGGATAAGTCGGGCAAAAACGTGGGTGAGTATCCATTCAACAATTGCCTTCCCTTGAGCAATGGTTTGAGTGAGAAGAGGCTGCTTCGTGAAAGCATTGATGCACCCCAGAACAAGACCGACAAGGGCTCCTTTCTCGGCAGACCACCAACTTGGTCGGTCGAATGGTAATCGCCATAAGGCTGTAAAATCACTGGATAAAGTTGTAATGCCAAAGGAAGGAAGTTGATCTGCGGCAAAGAAGGCGCAACCAAAGGCATACCATACACTTGTAAAGTTTGAAAATCCCTCAAACAAGAGGATGGTAAGGATAAAAAGAGGGGCTTTCCGTTCAAAGGAGCGGACAGCAAAGGCAATGAATAAACCCACCGTCAGAGGCATCATCCAAATGAGAATATCTTTAATCAGTAAACTGACCGTATAAAAAAAGGGATGAGCGAGGAGAGGTAAACTTTCTGCCAGTAAGATATATATTGCTAAGGCAATAAATACCTGGAAACTTCTTTGTTTGAAGATGTTAAAAACAAGAGCAGAAAGTGAGGTCATAAGAATATCTCTTAACAAATTCTCCTCTTCGGGGGAATAGGAAAATAAGAGATGTCGTGGGATTTTTTCAACTCGCTTGCTTTGATTATACTTTTTTCCTACTCTTTAAAAGAAGAGCTTCTTTATTGAAAGGACTGCTTTGATGAGAACAGCATACCTTATTCTTTAGTGTTGGACGTGCCGTTGGAATGGAGGAAGACGCGACCGGAGAGGCTTTGCAAAAGGCGTGTCATATTGTTCGTCAAGTTATCGGAAGAAATGTCGAAAACTTTATTAATAAACGAATTCGATCTATTGATGAGAGGATTACACAGACTACCTATAACATTGGAAAACGTAACAGACAGAAGGAAAAGAAAAAAGAAAAGTCCACACCAACACTTGCTTCATTTCAAGAAAGAAGAAAGGATCTCACCTCACGATTTGATACATTTCAAGAAATGATTATGAGTGAGAAGAGCGGAGAGAGTTTAAATTCCATTATTATTAAATACTTAGAAACAGGTGTGGATCCTGAATATTTGGGTTGTGACAATAGCTTTCAGGATGTAGATGCAGTCTTAAAAAATGCGGGAGTATATCTAGACGAGGGAACACACACTCTAAAAATTTTAACAGAAAGTGAGAACAAAGAAAAAATCAAGAAAACGGCTCGCTCTGTCGTTCGTCCTATTGTACAAGGCAATGTGCTAGACTTTGTTAATGCCCATGCAAAGGAAGATCCTGATCTCTATGTAGCCTTTCATAACTTTCAACGTGAAAGATTTGATCACCCCTCAATAAATGAATTAAATGAAGCTATTATTAATTGTTTGAGGGGAAAAGAAACTCTTAATTACCTGGATTGTCAGGACAGTTTTCAGGGAGTCAAGACAGCCTTAAAAGACGCTGGTATAGTTCTAAGTAAAAAAGGTAATTTAAGATTTTTAACAGCAGAGGAAAAGCTTATGGATGAGTTTGAGCTTATAGGATTAGAAACTGAAGGAAGATGAAATATTTTGAGAATTTTTTCTTGTTGATTTAATAATTTTCTCAAATTTAATAGTGAGTATTTTCATGATTGACATTAAAAAAATTAGTTATTAATGGTAGGTTTTTTGTAGATTATAAAATATTATGGTGAATGGTATGGATATGTTAAAGAAAATAAAGTTAGCCCTATTGGCATCTGGAGTGATGCTCTCCTCCTATGCTGCTCATGCCGTGGAAGAAGAGGGTGAAAAAAAATCGGTGCAACCCATAAAACCTTTTTCTGAAACTCAAAAGACAGTGTCCTCTGGTGCAAGGAGCATTGGCTCGAATAAAGCTAGACTCTTAAGAATGCATAAGTTTCCTGACACTAAGGTATCGCTAACGCAAGAATCACTCAAAGAAGTCAGTGAAAAGTCCTCCACTTAAAAGAAAGCTAAGTCTGGTTAAACTCTTTTTCCAAAAACCAGAGATTAGTTAGGCTGACTAACGTAAGCTAAGGGTTGATTGAAGAGAGTAGTCTCAATCATGAATATTCTTTCAGAATGATTGAATTCAATCTTACTTGCAATCGTTACGTTCTGTTTGCTATGATAGAGATTAAGAGTTACTTATTGCGGGGATGCTTTGATGAGAATCTTTTGGATAGGGATTGCTTTATACTTAAGTGTTGGACATGTGCAGGGAATGGAGGAGGAAGAAGCTGGTGTTGAGCTTAAAGTACTGCGCGTTGAGGAACTTAGTGCTGAGGATCCTATGTATGTGGCACGTCATGTTGTGCGTTCTGTAGTCCAAGACACTCTTGAGAAGTATGTTAATAAATTTGAAAATGAAAAGCTTAAGGAGTGGGGAGTACTTCAATGGCAAATTCGAGATCAGGAGTATAGTAATACGCTGAATGAGGTTATTCTCACGTTCTTAAAAACGGGAGAAGATCCTGTATGGCTAGGTTGTGAGAATAGCTTTGAAGGAGTAAGAGAAGCTTTGTTAAAGGCAGGAATACGACTATGCGAGCAAGATCAAGATAAACTAAGGCTTTTAACACCACAGGAACAACATGATAAAATTATAATTATTGCTCGTGCTGTGATTCTCCCTATTGTATACGAAAATGTCAATGTTTATAAAAACCACCTTATTACTGGAGCGAAGAATGACAAGGCAAAGGTCATGATTGATGAAGATTTTGTTCGATTTTACGAGGGGATACAGGCTGAGGCGTATAGAGAAAAATTAGATCAAGATATTGTTGCCTACTTACTCAACGATAAAGATCCTTATTATTTTAATTGTCATTTTAGTTTTAAGGGAATAAAGGAAACTTTAAAAAAAGATGAAATAGTTTTAAGTAATCAAACTCGTACTCTAAGATTTTTAACAGAAAGGGAAAAGCGTGTTAAGAACGAAGAATATACAAAGCTTATAAATGAGTTTGCGTTCATAGAGAATTAGAACCTGAAGAAACTAAGGAAGAATAAAATACTTTGAGAATTTTTTCTTGTTAGCTTAATAATTTTCTCAAATTTAATACTGAAAATTTTTACAGATCAAAAGACAAGGTGAAAAGGTTCTTGGCAAGGAAAAAGCCAATCTCTTAAGGTAGCATAAGTTTCCGATAGTTCGATGGGAGAATTTACCGGTAACGCAAGAATCTCCCCTAGAAGTTAGTGAAAAGTCCTCTACTTAAAAGAAGGTCGACTTCCGTTAAATTCTTTTTTCAAAAACCAGAGATTTATTATTAAAATTTTAAGAAATTACGTGTATCCATAGTTTTAGAAGCTGAAAAATAATGAAGCATATCTAAAAAATGGAAAAATTCAGAGAATGACTTCAAAGAAAAAAAAGCAACAAAAATCTATACAAACAGAGCCTGAGGAAGAGGTTTATCAAAGTTCATACTATAGTGAGGATTTACCTACGTCTCCCGCTCCCTTTACGCAATCTGATCATCATTTTACAACAGTTTTTGATCGAGAATTTCATGCACAGCTTGGCAAATTTTGGGCCTTATCGCCGGCTTCTGTAGGAGGGGCTTATGTCGACTGGCTTACGCATCTCGCCATTTCACCCGGTAAGCAACTGTCGCTTTTTGCAAGCGCTATGAAAAAAAGCGCTAAATTATTTGATTATGAGTTATGGATTACAAGCGGCGTAAAAGCAGAATGCTGTGCGAATCCAACTCCCGATGATAGACGATTTGAGTATAAAGGCTGGAAATCATGGCCTTATAATATTTATGAACAAGCTTTCTTATTAGCAGAAGAGTGGTGGATTGAGGCGACAAGCACAGTTCATGGAGTTTCTCAACATCATTCGGCTATTCTTCCTTTCCTCACCCGTCAATATTTAGATATGTGGTCACCACTAAATTTTCCTTGGACCAATCCTCAAGTTGTCGAAACGACTGTTCGTTTGAATGGAAAGAATTTTGTGAAGGGATCTCATAATTTTAAGGAAGATGTAACTCGTTTCTTAAAAAAAGAACCTCCCGTTGGGATGGACAAATTTAAAGTAGGAACAAACGTCGCAGTGACAAAAGGCAAAGTCATTTATCAAAACCGCCTTATTGAATTAATTCAGTACTCACCACTTACAGAAGATGCTTATGCTGAACCAATCTTGATTGTCCCCGCTTGGATTATGAAATACTATATTTTAGATTTATCACCCCATAATTCACTCGTTAAGTATCTTCTCGAAAAAAATCATACGGTTTTTATGGTTTCTTGGAAAAACCCAGAATCTCAAGATCGCGATCTTGGTTTTGAAGATTACGTAAATTTGGGGATTATCGAAGCGTTAAAAGCTATTTCCGCCATCATTCCAAAAAGAAAAATTCATGGCGTCGGGTACTGTTTAGGGGGAACATTGCTGACGATAGCAGCTGCTGCTATGAGTCGCGATGGGCATGATTTTTTAAAAACAATCTCTCTTTTTGCTTCACAAGTTGATTATGAAGAAGCAGGTGAACTTCTTCTCTTTATTGATGAGAGTCAAATTACGTTCATAGAAGACGTCATGTGGGATAAGGGGTACCTTGATTCCTCTCGTATGGCGGGGACATTTGATATGTTGCGCTCATATGATCTGATCTGGTCTAAAATGATTGAGCGCTATCTTTTGGGTAAAAAACTTCACTTTACTGATTTAATGGCCTGGGATGCGGATGCAACACGTATGCCCTATAAGATGCATTCCGAATATCTACGAAACTTGTTTCTATATAATACGTTGAGCAATGGCAAATTCAAAATAGGAGAAAGGCCTATTGTTCTCGGTGATATTAAGGTTCCAATTTTTGTTGTGGGGACGCAAAAAGATCATATTTCTCCCTGGAAATCGGTATACAAAATCCATCTTTTTACGAATTCGGAGATTACTTTTCTACTGACAAGTGGCGGCCACAATGCTGGTATTATCAGTGAACCAGGCCACCCTCATCGGACCTATCAGGTCTCAATCCATAAAAAATCAGGAAAACACCTTTCTCCCGATGAATGGTTTGACAAAACGCCCCATCATAAAGGGTCGTGGTGGCCTGTTTGGGAAAAATGGCTTGCTGAGCATTCAGTAGAAAAAAAGGGTCTTCCTCCAATGGGAAATGCCACAAAAGGGTATCGCGTTTTAAGAGATGCTCCCGGCCTCTATGTCATGAAAAAATAACATAATATGCAAAAATATCACCCCTACTCCTTTCGCGTAGGTGGAGGGGGGAGTTCTCCCATTTCTAAAAATGTCTCCTTATTAAAGAGCGTGATTTATTGAAAATTTATTTCAATATTAATTCAATTTTAAATAAAATTTTATATATGTGAAGCAAGTTAACATAGAATCGTTGGGCATAACCATAAAGTAAAAGAGAGAGAACACCTGACTCTTATCCACACTCAAGGGAGATCATAAAGTGAAAAGAAGAACCCTCTTACTCCAATTATCCATCCTACTCCACACCTCTTGTGCTTATGCGGGGCAGACTTTTACGGTGACGACGGCTGCTGATCCGATCGTAAATTCAAATGGAACGCTTCAAGGCAATTTTTCGCCAACCGACATATCTTTACGTAGTGCTATTTTACTCGCAAATACATCCGCAGCTCCAGGGGGCAGCGTTAATCAGTCTATCATTAATACCATCACTTTTGATTCTAATGTCTTTAGTACCCCTCAAACAATTACTCTCGGCAACGCTCTTCCCTTAGTTTTTAGTTCGGTGAACATTCAAGGTCCAGCGAGTGGAGTCACTCTTGATGGTCAGGCCGCAAATCGTGGTCTTTTTGTCTGTGGGCTTCCGCCAAGCGCTTCAGGTTCAACACCACCCCCTCAACTTATTTTTGTGACACTGAATAACATTGCTTTACAAAACATGAAGGCTAAAGGTGGCAATGGTTTTGATGGTGGTGGTGGAGGTATGGGAGCGGGAGGTGCGCTTTTCATTGGTCAAAATGCAAATGTCATCCTTGAGAATATTACTTTCCAGGACAACCAGGCAGTAGGAGGAAATGGATCTTCTGGGTCGACAGGAGGAGGTGGCGGGTTGGGTGGAGATGGGGGTAGTGGAATTGGGGGTGGGGGTGGTGGTTTTGGAGGCGGAGGCGGAGCCAGCGAAAATTTCACTATCAGTCGTGGTGGTTTTGGGAGAGGAGGTGGTGCAGAACGCCTTTAACCAGATTCAGCCGTCTCAGTATAAGGAATTGGGACAGCTCTCCTTTTTAAATAATGAGGTGGTGAATCGGACAGTGGGCAGCCAACAGCAGAATTTACGGGAATCCTTATGGGTAGAGAAAGAACTAGAAGCTTACGCTGGGTCTGCGGCACTTTCTCCCCAGAGGGTAGCGTCTTTCCATCATCTGGCAAAAAATGCCAAAGGGTTAAAATCCTCCACCCTCTTATCGCAATCTCAACCTCGCCATCGTTTAGGGATGCTGGCTCTTCCGGGATCAGAAAGAATAGGCATGCCCGCTAACAACTGGATTAAACTAGGACGATCCTCAGTGTGGGTTCAATCCTATGGGCAGATTGAACGCACCAAAGGTAACCATGGCAATGCCGGCATTCGCAGCGAGACCGGCGGGATCAGCTTAGAGGGTGATCATGAGGTCTTGAAGAATACCTACCTGGGATTCTTAGGCGGCATGTCCACTACTCCCTTTCATTGGCAACAAGGCCGTGGTAGTGGCCGAGTCAAAAGCTATTATGGAGGAATCTATGGCACCTGGTTAAGTCAGACAGGATTTTATGCGGATGGTCAACTTATTGCCGGTGGAGATAACTATAACTCCCATCGCAATATCGTTTATCCAGGGGTGAACCGCAAAGCAAGACAAAGCCACAATGGAGGGCAGTTCTCTACCGATCTTCAAGCAGGCTATGTGTGGTCGTTGAAACACTTAACGGTGCAACCTTATGCGGATGCCACCTATATGTTCGTCAATGAGAGCGGGTTTAGAGAAAAAGGCGCGCAAAGCTTAGACTTTAAGATCAAGGGTCGGATGTCGCAATTCTTTAGAGGAGAGATCGGCGCGCAAGTCTACAAGACCTATGTCTTGTGTGATGCACTGGTTCGTCCTGCCTTGCAACTTTCCTGGGTACACAAGCGGTCCATGGGCCTGAACTCAGCAAAAATTCAGGGAGGCCTCGTCGGTCAGTCGCAATCCCTCGTCGTCTCAGGAGATAACCGTAATCGCAACCAAGTGGCCCCTGGCCTTGTCCTGACCGTACAGTTTGCCAAAGGCTTGTACATCATCAGTAACGTCAGCTCCCAATTTGGTGGCGGCGAAAAACTGGGCGATGCTCTGCTCCGCATAGGGTATGATTTCTAAGGGTTGATCCCCTCAACCGTTCCCCCCGACTCTCCCCATTCACGTGGGGGGAGTCATTTCGCTTTTAGGAATGTGCATCTATTAAAAATACAACTTTTGGATTGAACCTCTCCAACTTAACTCAATTTTAACTTAAATTTTATATATGTCGAGTTGTGTCTGTCGCACTTGGCGATTCTAGAGATCAAAAAAGAAGGTTTCATTGCCCTTCATCTACACTCAAGGAAGATAATAAAATGAGAAAATTAGTGACGTTAACGAATTTACTAATCATTTTACAGTTTTTTTGTGACAATGCGGCATCCACTTTTACTGTCAATACTACGGCTGATTCTGGATCTGGATCCTTGCGTCAAGCTATCATTGATGCAAATGCTGCAGGGGCTTATGGAGGAAAGGTAGTCGGAGATAATATCATTCAATTTACAAAACGTGGTACCATTCAACTTTTGACTGAACTGCCTATGATTTTTAGTAATATCACTATTCAACCCGCACCAGGAGTAAGAGGTAACTTAATAGTGGATGGAAGTTCTCCTGGTACGGTTGTTAGTCCTAATGTAAGGAGAGGTCTTTTTGTAAGTGGGCTTCCTGATCCGGATTTCTCTTTTATTAATAACCACCCAAACTTTACTCCTCAGGCCATCACTGTAAATCTTAGTAACATTACGTTTCAAAATATAGCAGCAAAAGGAGGAGATGGATGTGGTGGGGGTATGGGGGCGGGTGGTGCTCTTTTTATTAATGATAAGGCCACTGTAACACTTAAAGACGTAAAATTTATTGATAATAAAGCGATCGGAGGAAATGCAGTTTCTGCTTTAGGGGGTGGTGGCCTTGGAGGAAAGGGAGGTCTTGGGGGATTAGATAGTAAAACTAATGGTGGCGGTGCTGGTGGTGGCGGCATAGGAGGAGATGCCGATCTTGGAGGTGCTGGTGGAGGAATTGGCGCTAATGGAGGTCATGAACTGTTTGCTGGCGGAGGTGGCTTTGGGAATAATGGACGACCAGGAGGCATCGGAGAAATTTCAAGTAACCAAGGATTTGCAGCTGCTGGTGAAGGAAGCACAAAAGAAGCAGGTGGAGGCAATGGGGGTGGTGGAGGAAGCAAGACACCTGGAATGATGGCCGGAGGTAACGCTCCTGATAATGGAAAAGGTGGAAATGGAGATAAAAAATCAAACTCAGAAATTGCAGGCGGAGGAGGAGGTATAAAAGGAGTTAACGGTGCGAATGAACAAAAACCCCTTATAGCTCATGGGGGTGCAGGGGGAATTGGTGGCGGTGGAGGAGCCTGTGCTGGTGGTCCTGCGGGCGTTGGAGGGTTTGGCGGTGGCGGGGGAGGAAGTAACTATACATCTGATAATGCTACAGGTCAGGGCGGTTTCGGTGGTGGAGGCGGTGGAAGTACTAACACAAAAACAACCATCGACACACTTGGTGGGTCGGGTGGTTTTGGCGGAGGCGGCGGTTATGGTACAGGCAATAAGAGTGGTGGTGCAGGAGGTTTTGGGGGGGGAGGAGGAAGCAGTAAGGCTAAGTTAGAAGCTCCAGGTGGCTTTGGGGGAGGAGTTGGTAAAGAGGGAGGAGGTGGAGGTGCGGCTATGGGTGGCTCCATTTTTGTGGTGCAGGGGGGAAAGCTGAACATTAATGGCAGTGGGGTTATGAGTGGAAGTAAGCTTGTAGGAGGGCTTCATGCAGTTGATGGAACTGATGGTCAAGCTTTTGGAAATGGCATTTTCCTGCAAGGCAATGGCACACCTCTTACCTTTACTCCAGATGCAGAGGTAACAATGACCTATAGTGATGACATTGTGGACCAATCAGGGTCGGGAGGAACAGGAGGAAATGCGGGCAATTGTGGAATTACACTAGGGACTTCTGGAAAAGCAGCAGGAACTTTAATTCTTGGAGGAATAAAGAATACCTATAGCGGACAGACAACCTTAAATGCGGGGATACTTAAAGGCAATATTTCACCTAATTCAATTTTATCCCTTTCGGGTGATGTACTCTATGACTTAAATGCTACAAATCAAACAATAGCAGGACTTACGGGTTTAGGAGGAACAGTTGCGTTAGGTGCCAACACTCTGACCATCATTGGAAATACCAACCCTGATGCCTTCAAGGGTAAGATTACAGGCACAGGTGGATTGATCAAAACAGGGACAGGAATCCTTACATTGATAGGTGCGAATACCTATACGGGAGGAATGACGATCAACGAAGGGACGGTTACGGGGACGACAGCAGGTCTGGTGGGGAAAATTGTTAATAATGCCGCGCTTATTTTTAATCAGAGTACAACGGGGTCCTTTGGAGGTGTGATTAGCGGTGATGGGGCTCTGACGAAAACAGGAGACGGAATTCTTATTTTAACAGGGGAAAATACCTTTACAGGTGGCACGAAACTAAGCAGTGGAATTATAAGTATAAGTTCAAACAATAGCTTAGGTTCTGGCCTTCTCACTTTCAATGGAGGAACTCTTAACACGACACAGTCTATGACAATTGGTCTGAAAATGACATTGGACAGCCTTGGAGGAGCGTTCAAGACAGATGCAGGGGAAAACACAACGGTGCTTTCAGGAAGTATCAGTGGAACTGGGTCTTTCACAAAATTAGGATCAGGAACTTTGCAACTCACAGCTGCAAACACCTATAGTGGAGAAACGATAATCGGTAAAGGAATATTGATGGGGACAACAACAAGCTTGCCAGGGAACATCACTAATAATGCAGTCCTTATTTTTAATCAGACCTCAGAGGGAACATTTATAGGAAATATTAAAGGAAACGGATTACTGAACAAATCAGGGACAGGGACGCTTATCCTTACAGGAAGCAACTCTTACAAAGGAGGAACACTCCTCACTTCTGGAATTCTTAAAGGAAATATTTCACCCCAATCAACCCTCATCCTTCTTAAAGACACCACCTATGACTTGAGTGGGGTCAATAGAACTGTAGTTGGGCTTACAGGGGAAGGAGGAACGGTTGCATTGGGAGCTAATACCCTGACGGTATCTGGAAATGCCAATCCATTTCAAGGTTTTATTACTGGCACAGGTGGACTTATAAAAACAGGATCTGGAACCCTGACGTTGACAAATGCAAATACCTATACAGGTGGAACGGCAATAAACAATGGGTCTATAAGTATAAGTTCAAACAAAAACTTAGGATCAAGTTCTCTCACTTTCAATGGGGGAACGCTCGAGACGACGCAAAGTTTAACAATGGCTCAGAATGTAACCTTAAATTCGCCAGGAGGAACATTTCAGACTGTTCAGACTAACGGAAATACAAACACGACGATGTTTTCAGGGATTATCAGTGGAACCGGATCTCTTACAAAGACAGGTCAAGGAATCCTGCAACTCACAGGTGTAAATACTTATAGTGGGGGAACGACAATTAGCGAGGGGACCTTAATGGGTAAGACAGTAAGTCTACCAGGGAACATTGTTGATAATGCAGTTCTTATTATTGATGAGTCTGCAGAGGGAACATTTGCAGGAGATATTAGTGGAAAAGGTTTACTTAACAAATCAGGAGCAGGGACGCTTGTTCTTACAGGGAAAAATTCTTACACAGGGGGAACTATTCTCGCTGCTGGAACACTTAAAGGCAAAATTTCAGCTTTTTCAACCCTAACCCTATCTTCCAACACGACCTATGATTTGAATGGAGCTAATCAAACTGTAATAGGGCTATCAGGAGAAGGTGGAATGGTAGCTCTGGGTGCTAATACCCTGACAATCAAGGAGAACAAAAAGTCGGTTGCATTTCAGGGGGGTATCTTTGGTACAGGGGGACTTATAAAGACAGGGACAGGAATTCTTACCTTATCCGGAAACAACAGCTATACAGGAGAGACAACGATTCAGGCAGGAGAAATTATCGGAAATACAAACAGTCTCAGTGAAAAAATAGGTATTTCTTCTCAGGCTTTATTGAGTTTTGACCAAAATACGCCCGGGACCTTTGCGGGAGTTATTAGTGGTTCTGGGGCTGTAAGAATGATAGGAACGGACGTTCTCACATTCGAAGGACAGAATACCTATACGGGTAATACAACAGTGAGCAGTGGAATTCTACAAGGTACCCTTCCTTTAAAATCACCCTTTGTTTTGGAAAAATCAGGACAACTTAACGTGCAAGGAGCGCAAACCATTAGTTCTCTTTCAAGTTTGAATGGGGGGATTATTACGATTCAATCTCCATCAGATACTCTTAAGATTGCGCAAGATAATACGCCCCGACTATTTGCAGGTAACGTTCAAGGTTCAGGGAATCTTATAAAAGAAGGAAAAGGAAGTTTAACATTTAAAAGTTTGCTGCAGTTAGGAAAGGATGGGGTTTTAACGATTAGTGGAGGAGAAGTGAAGCTTCCAGGTAGTTCCTGTAAGATTATCAATAATGCGATGCTTACGGTAACGGGGGGGGATTACTCTCAGTTGTCTTTAAATTCAAGTGTCAGCGGAAGTGGTTCCGTAAAGGTAGAAGGAAAAGTGAACGTTACCTTTACAGGCATGAATACCTATTCCGGTGGCACAACCATTAATAAGGACACAAATCTTATTGCAGCTATTGATAACCTTCCTCCCATGAGAACAATTCAAAACGATGGAATGTTCACAATTAATCAAACGGAACGATCGGCGACATTTGGGGGAAGTATTTTTGGAAAGGGCACAGTCATTCTAAAGGGGGGTAAAACAGTGACCCTTACAGGATTTAACTCGTATACAGGTGGAACCACGATTTCTAATGATGGGAGTCGTCTTATCGGAACAACAAGAACTTTGCCTCCTGGATGTCCCATCATTGTCGGACCAACTGCTAAGAACGCCAGCCTTATTTTATTGGGCGAACGATTAGGAGGTAGTTTTACGGGAAATTTGAGTGGATTAGGGTCAGTAACCATACAAGGTGGAGGGTTTGTGACCTTTATAGGTAATAATACCTACACAGGAGGAACCACGATTAATGAGGGGAATAAATTAACTGTTACCGTTGGAACAAGCACAAGCAGTCTCCCCCAAGTAGGAACAGTTTTGGATAACGGAACTCTTGTCTTTAATCAACCTACATCAGGAACGGTTACCTTTAAAGCCCCTATTGAAGGGGCGGGACAACTTGTGGTTAATGGTCCTGGAATGGTTCAGTTTACAAATCCGATTACTCCCTCTATCACAGTTATTGGGGGAGGAATTATAGGAAACACTCAAACTCTCTTAGGAAATATAGAGCTTGATGAAGGTAATGTTACCTTTAACCAATCCAAAAATGGAACTTATTCTAAAGTGATTAGTGGAATAGGTTCTTTGACGAAGATAGGTGAAAAAGCTCTTGTTATTGCAGAAGAAAGCTCTTTTGCAGGCGATACACGTGTGAAAACAGGAACCTTGACCTTAAGTGCGGATGTGCCAAATAGCTCTTTTACTGTTGATGAAGGGGCAAATCTTGAAGGGAATGGCATCATAAAAAATCTCATGCTTAATGGAATAATCTCTCCTGGAGATCCTATTATTCCCGCGAGACCTGTACTGCTGAGTGCTTTGCCTAAAGTAGCTGCCAATCCTATAGGACATATAAGTGTAACAGATACAGTCCGTATAGGCTCAACAGGTCTCGTCAATGCGCAGGTGACAACAAATGATCTATCGGACAGGGTGACGGCAAAGAATATTTTCTTAGGAGGAACGCTCAATGTGACGAAGATCGGTTGTTTTCCTCGGGCAGTGAGGAATAAAACATTCACGCTTTTGACTAGCCAAGGACAGATTCAGGGCCGATTTGCGACTCTTATGTCGAGTGATCGCTTAAAGTACAATGTTATCTATACAAATAATGCAGTCAAAGTCTTGGTTCTTGCTCTCCAAGATTTTGTTGATGCCTTCCCTCCAGGAGACAATAGTAATGCTGAGAAGACAGCAGCTTACTTTGATACTTTTGCCGATTCAACCACACCAGGAACAGATCTTCGTCGAATGGTTTTTCTGTTAGATGGGTTGTTGCTCACAGGACATACGGCTGCTGTGCAGAACGCCTTTAACCAGATTCAGCCGTCTCAATATAAGGAATTGGGGCAGCTCTCCTTTTTAAATAATGAGGTGGTGAATCGGACTGTGGGCAGTCAACAGCAGAATTTACGGGAATCCTTGTGGGTAGAGAAGGAATTGGAAACTTACGCCGGGAGTGCAGCACTTTCTCCGCAGAGGGTAGCGTCTTTCAACACTCTGGCAAAAAGCGCCAAAGGGTTAAGATCTTCCACCCTCTTATCGCAATCTCAACCTCGCCATCGTTTAGGGATGCTGGCTTTGCCGGGATCGGAAAGAGTTGGTATGCCAGCTAACAACTGGATTAAGCTAGGGCGATCCTCCGTCTGGGTTCAATCCTATGGGCAGATTGAACGCACCAAAGGCAATCATGGCAATGCCGGCATTCGCAGCGAGACCGGCGGTATTAGTTTAGGGGGTGATCACGAGATCATGAAGAATACCTACCTAGGTTTCTTGGGAGGTATGTCTACCACCCCCTTTCATTGGCAACAAGGCCGTGGCAGTGGTCGAGTCAAAAGCTATTATGGAGGAATCTATGGAACGTGGTTAAGCCAGACAGGATTTTATGCCGATGGTCAATTCATTGCTGGTGGAGATAATTATAACTCCCATCGCAATATCGTCTATCCAGGAGTGAACCGCAAAGCAAGACAAAGCCACAATGGAGGGCAGTTCTCTACCGATCTTCAAGCAGGCTATGTGTGGTCGTTGAAACACTTAACGGTGCAACCTTATGCGGATGCAACCTATATGTTCGTCAATGAGAGCGGATTTCAAGAAAAAGGCGCGCAAAGCTTAGACTTTAAGATCAAAGGAAGACTATCCCAGTTCTTTAGAGGAGAGATTGGTGCGCAAGTCTACAAGACCTATGTCTTGTGTGATGCACTGGTTCGTCCTGCCTTGCAACTTTCCTGGGTACATAAGCGGTCCATGGGCCCGAACTCCGCAAAAGTGCAGGGGGGCCTCGTCGGTCAAGCCCAATCCCTGAGTGTCGCAGGAGATAATCGCACCCGCAACCAAGTAGCCCCCGGCCTTGCCCTGACCGTCCAGTTTGCCAAAGGCTTGTACATCATCGGTAACGTCAGCTCTCAATTTGGGGGTGGCCAAAAACTCGGCGATGCTTTGATCAGAGTGGGGTATGATTTCTAAGGGTTGATTTGCACAACCCTCTTCCCCGACTCCTTTCACGTGTGTGAGGGGAGTTTTCCATTTCTAGGGATGTACATCAATTAACAAATATAACTTTCGGGTTGAATCATTCCCTCTTTACTAAATTTTAACTCAAATTTTATATACGTGAGGAAATTAGCTCAGAATCATTAGGCTTAACTGGGAAACGAGAAACGATGCATAATCCTCATCCCTATTCAGTGGAAAATTAAAAAATGAAAAAATTAACGATATTCGTTAACTTATCCATATTTTTATACTCCTCGTGCGCTTTTGCTCAGGTTACCACTTATGTGGTAACAACGACAGCTGATCCAGCTGTTGATTCAAGCGGAAATATTTCAGGAGGGGGGACTTCTTTACGAAGTGCTATTTTAAAAGCTAATTTATCAGGAGCTCCTAACGGGATCATTGGTGCGCCAAGTACTATTACTTTTGATTCAACTGTCTTTAGTACCCCTAAAACCATCAAACTTAATCAAGCTCTTCCGATGATCTTTAGTTCAGTGAGCATTCAAGGTCCAACGAATGGAGTTATCCTTGACGGGCAGTCTGTTGATGATAAATCTGGTTATCGTGGTCTATTTATCGGGGGGCTTCCTGTAAGTGCTTCTGATACTTCGCAAACACCACAACCTCTTGAAAATGTGGTTTTCAGTAACCTTACTTTGTGTAACATGAGAGCTAAAGGAGGAGATGGTTGTGGCGGTGGAATGGGCGCAGGGGGAGCTCTTTTCATTAATCAAAACGCAAAGATTACTCTTAAAAATGTTAATTTTGCAAACGCAGATGGATCGAGTGGAAACAAAGCTGTAGGAGGAAATGCCAATACGTCTAGAGGTGGTGGTGGTCTTGGGGGAAATGGTCAAGAAATAGAGAATGCTGCTGGGGGTGGAGGTATGGAAGGAATTGGAGGAATTGGAGCTGGTGGTGGAGGTATGGGCGGATATGGAGGTGGGGGAGTTCTTAATTCCGGTGGGGGAGGTTTTGGAGGATCTGGCCTTGGACAAATTTTAAAAGGTCAGTTTTCACTTCCAGCAGGCAAAGGAAGCACAGGAATGGCAGGGGGGTCAAATGGAGGTGGGGGAGGAAGTAGTTCTGTAGGAGATTCGGGAGATGCGACAGGAGACGGAGGAAGTGGAGGGTCGACAACTGCTAATGGAGGCGGTGGAGGCGTAGATGGTTTTACGGCTACAAATACCAATGGAGGAACAGGGGGAATTGGGGGCGGTGGTGGAGGAGCAGGAACAGAGTCAGGCTTTCACGCTGGTGCAGGTGGATTTGGAGGAGGTGGTGGGGGAAGCGATTCAGCGGCGGGTGCAGGTGGATTTGGAGGAGGTGGTGGAGGAAGCAATATTCACGGCTCGGGTGGAGCTGGTGGATTCGGAGGTGGCGGTGGGTTTGGTAACCCCGGGATTCTGAGTAATAAAGGCGGATACGGAGGAGGTGGGGGTAATAATAACGGGAGCTTGTTTGCAGGGGGTAGAGGTGCCAATGCAGGCGGTGGCGGAGCAGCCATGGGAGGATCTATATTTGTGGCGATGGGAGGTGGCCTAACAATTCAGGGTTCTGGGACTATGAAAGGAAGTTCCCTTACAAAAGGAAATGGATTTAATTTTGGATCCCCTGGTGAGACTTTTGGGAAGGGCATTTTCTTAAGCAGTTCCATTAATGACCTTAATATTAATATAAACGGAACCCTTACCTTTATCCCTGATATAGGAGAAACAATAACCTATAATGACGCCATTGCAGACCAAGCAGGAGTCATAGGTTTACCACACCAAGGTTTTTGGAATCTTACGCTTGGTACGCTTGGGGGGACAGCGGGAACTTTAGTTCTTGGAGGCAATAATCTATACGCAGGAGCAACGACAATTAATGCAGGAATTTTGAGTATAAGTTCAGACATTAACTTGGGAAGAAGATCTGAAAATGCCCAACTTCCAGCTGCCTCCCTCATTTTTAATGGAGGAACTCTAGAAACAACACAGAGCGTGAAGAGTTCTCGATCTGTGATTTTGAATGAGATGGGAGGAACTTTCCAGATCGATGGAGTAAAAAACATAACGATGTTTTCAGGAGGGGTAAACGGAAATGGCTCTCTTACGAAGACAGGTGAGGGAATTCTCGTTTTAAGAGGATCAAAGTCCTATAGTGGAGGAACAATTTTTAAAGAAGGAATCTTGAGTATAAACTCAAATACTAACCTAGGAGCTTCTTCTAGCCCGCTTACTTTCAATGGAGGAACGCTGGAAACAACGCAGACACTAACGAGTTCTCGATCTGTAACGTTGAATGAGTTGGGAGGAACCTTCAAGATTGATGGACTGACAAACGTGACGACCTTTTCAAATGGATTCAACGGTGACGGTCCTCTTAGCAAGACTGGAGAGGGAACCCTTGTTATCGGAGGAAATACCTATAATGGCGATGTTGACGTAAAAGAAGGAACGCTCACCCTTAATA
>JAGOSM010000070.1 GCA_018062315.1 Simkaniaceae bacterium
TCCATTGGGTAGATTGCACATTTAGTGGAATGGGAATTGGATTTATTTCTTCTATTATCTTTTGTAAGTTAATAAAATAATTCTTTAATTATAATGTAATTATATACTATAATTTAGTTTAGCTAATAAACTAATTAGGAGTTAATGTGAATAAACTAAAAAATTTAATTAAAAATCATTGGATTGGAGGAATTCTTATTCTTGCCATTCTATCCTCTTTTGCTAGCCCTGTGATCACCCTTGGGGCATTTAGTGTGACACTTGTCGTTCTTCTTGGAAGACTTGTTCTTAAGCGCATCTAAATAAAAATTTTTACTAATAGGTTGGTCATGTATTATTTAAGCTCTATGCTTCCCTATGAGCTTGAGGCGAAAGAAGCCAAGGAAGCGTTGCCTGAATTTCAGCTTTTATTGAATGGATTACAAGCTGCATTGGAATCTTTTCAATCGGGACATCTCGAAAAATTTGATAGTTTAGTGGGTGAAAATGCATGTCAAATTAGAGCTCTTTGGGTCATTCTGATTGTAGAAAAACATGCGATGGATTTCGATAGACTATTGCAGGAGATTGATCAATCTAAGCAAACGATTCTGGAATGTTTAGAAGAGGGGGTTAAGCCCGGTTCTTTTTCTCAATTTCTCAAGGAAAAGGAAATAGATGTTTTCATGCCAATAGAAGCTTATCACCTCACTCAACTTTATCTTCTCACTCAAATTAAAGTACAAAAAGGGGATTCTAAAGAAACTACAGATCCTAAACGATTACAGGCATTGGGAGATGTTACTGTGTCCTCTGCAAGAAGGCTGATTAGTAAACTGCGCAAAGAAGTAGCCGCAACTTCCGTAGAGCTGATTAAGGAGTGTGCAAAGATTTCTGCATCATGGGATCATTTGACAGTGAATCACAATGAGTGTTGGCCTTGTCTTCCTATGTTTCTCACCTATCAAACCATTTTAGCCACATCCAGGCAGAAAGGGATTCCAATTGTGATCCATGTGCAGTTCCATATTGGTGATGATCGGAGTGAGTGTTTAGAAGAGGAGTACCTCTATTATACATCTTCTGGAGAGGAACACATCTTAACCATACCAACTGCAGAGGATCACAATAAACCTGCGATTTTAATTCAAGGGGTTGTCTCCGCTCCCAGCGTAGAAGAGCTCCCTTCCCGTTCGAGCTGGAAGAATACCTTTACTTCCTATCTCTTATCTACAGTCATTCTTGCAGGAGCTGCAGATCACAGGCAGTATCCGGATCCAGCACACGAACATTTAGTGGGTCATTTTGCAGATTCTGAATTTTATGCACTTAAAACGTTAGCTCAAGAAAAGGGATTTTCTATTGATAATCCATCCACGTTTCTTATCAGGCATGTTTACCCGACTCAACGAGCGGTTAGCTAAGCTCTTTTTCCCAATCGACGTAGAGATGCTCAATTTGAGTTTCTGCAAGAGAAATTTCGGTACAAATTTCATTTAAGGCAGGGACATTATCTGCAAGAGAGGGATCCTCTAATTGGCTTGTTAATTTCTTTACCTTCTCTTCCAGTTTAAGAATTTTATCTTCAATTTGTTTGGGATTTTTTTTCTTTTGGGAAGGAGCTGCTTTGCGGGGCTCTTTTGGCTCTTGCGAAGGTTCTTTGATGGGATCTCCCAACGTTAAGATGAGATTGCAGAGGCGATCTAACATGCATCGATCATGGGTGATGAGGACAACGGCCCCTGGAAAATCGATCAAACTTGCCTCTAAGGTTTCTAAGGTAGGGATATCTAAGTCATTAGTTGGTTCATCGAGTAAGAGGAGGTCCGCGGGTTGTAACATGAGATGCGCAATGGCAATCCGAGCCCGTTCTCCTCCTGAAAGTTTTTCTAAACGGAGATCTAAGAGATCGGGAGAAAAAAGAAACCTCTTACACCATCCATTCACATGAATCGATTTCCCTTGGAAAACGATAAAATCGCCTCCTGGGCAAAGGGCATCTCGGAGGGTAAGGTGTCCTGGAAGCTTATTCCGATGCTGATCAAAGTAGACAATTTTTAAATTCTCCGCTCGTTTGATCGTTCCTTGTGAGGGGGGAAGTTCATCTGCAAGGATTTTGAGTAAGGTCGTTTTCCCAGATCCATTGGGCCCCATCAGACCTACCCGAGTTCCTGGTGAAAGGGTGAACTCAAGTCCCTTAAATAAGAAGTTGTCGTTGATTTCAATCCCAAGATTTTTCACAGAGAGTAGCTTTCGACTGGCTCTCTCGCTCCATATAAAATCAAGGTCAGAGGTGTTTTTTTGATTTCTTTTTTGTACAGCCGCTAAATTTCCCAGGACTTCATGAGCTTCATTGATGCGAGCTTCCGATTTACTTGTTCTGGCTTTGGGATTAGACCGGAGCCAATCGAGTTCCCTTCTCGCTTTCGAGGCAATAGAACGTTCTTGTTGAAGTTGCCCTTGGAGAAACTCCTCTTTAAGGGCTAAAAAATGGGAATAGGGGCCCTCTGTAGAGAAGAGTCCATTCGGATAGGCTTTATCAATATCAATGATACGTGTCGTTGTGTGTTCAAGAAAATAGCGATCATGACTTACAAGGAGATAGGGAGGCGCTTCTTCTTTGAGAAATTTTTCTAAGAAAAGGATCCCTTCAAGGTCCAGATGGTTCGTCGGTTCATCTAAAAAAAGGAGGTCGGGAGAGGGGAGCATTTCTTGTGCAAGTCGGAGTCGTTTCTTCCAGCCACCAGATAGGCGAGCAGCTGAGGGTTCTCGACCTGAAAAGCCCAGTTTGCTCAGCCAGGTTTCTGCAAGATTTTCTTTTTCATAATCAGGGGTGAGTAGGTCGTGTTTAAGAGAATCGATGAGAACGGTTAAAGGGGGAATATCGGGGAACTCACATGTTTGAGGGAGATAGCCAATTTTTAGTCCCCGTTTAGGCGATACCGTTCCTGAGTCTGCTTTTTCAAGCCCTGCTAAGATTTTTAAGAGTGTGGATTTTCCAGACCCATTTTGTCCAATGAGACCCACCCGATCCCCTTCAAAAAGGCTGATGGATAGGTTCGCAAATAAAATCTTGGTGCTAAAAGCTTTAGAGAGCGCTTCTCCATTCAATAGAATCATGGGAACAGAATACTATAGAGAGGCAATCTCGGAAAGTGGGAATTCATGTGTTTATTTTTAGAGAATGTATTACTATCCGATTATGGCTAAAATTTTTGTTACAGGTTCTACTGGATTTATTGGAAAACGGCTCGTACATCAACTCTTAGAAGAGGGGCATGAAGTCTATGCCTTAGTGAGGATTCGAGGAACAGGATTTAAAGAAGTGAATCATCCTCATCTTCATTTAATTTATGGAGATGTGAGGGATCTTGCCAATATGGATCCCCTTCCTCAGGGTATTGAAGTGGCGTATTACCTCATGCATTCAATGGGGTATGATGTGAAAAATCTCGTGGCAGCCGAAGAAGAAGTTACCCAAAATTTCATAAAATTACTCGAGAAAACAGCCTGCCAACAGGTCATTTTTCTTGGGGGTATTATTGAAGATGAAACAAAATTATCTCCCCATCTCCGTTCTAGGTTAGCGGTAGAAAAAGGGTTACAGCGGGGGACAATCCCATCGACTATTTTAAGAGCGAGCCTGATTATTGGTGCAGGGAGTGCATCTTTTGAAATCATTCGAGATCTTGTGGAAAAAATTCCTATTATGGTAGCTCCCAAATGGGTCAAGAGCTCCTGTCAGCCAATTGCCATCAGAGACGTTTTATTTTATTTAACCCAAGTTTTGCTTAAAAAAGAGTGTTTCAATCAGGTATATGATCTTGGGGGGCCTGAGGCGATGTCATTTAAACAGGCATTGTTGAGATACGCTGCATTTAGAAAACTGAGAAGGGTGATTCTCGATGTTCCTGTCTTAAGTCCGCGCCTTTCTTGTTATTGGCTTGTTTTTATTACTTCAGTTCGCTTTTCTATCTGTAGCCATCTTGTAGAAAGTATGAAACAAAATACAAGGAAATTAAATCAAGCAATCGATCTTGTTTTGCCTCATGAGTGTTTGACCTATGAAAAGGCTTTGGAGTTAGCTTTTCAAAAAATTGAACAAAATGCGGTGATTTCTACTTGGATGGATGCTTGGAAATTGGAGAAGGTAGGGGGGGACATTCAAGACTTTATTGAAGTTCCTCAAGAAGGGTGTCTTAAAGATTATCAGAAAATGCCGATTACGATTTCGATAGAGGAGGCTAGGCGCAATATTTGGAGTATTGGAGGGGATCGAGGATGGTATTCCATGGATTGGGCGTGGGAAATTCGGGGGATGATCGATAAATTGGTAGGTGGAACAGGTCTTAATCGAGGTCGTAGGCATCCTCATGACTTGGAAGTGGGGGATTCGATCGATTTTTGGAGAGTACTTCTTGCAGATGAAAAGAATAAGCACCTTATTCTCTATGCAGAAATGAAACTCCCTGGTGAAGCTTGGCTTGAATTTCGTATTAATGAAGAGAAGAAAATCTTGGAGCAGATAGCCACATTTCGCCCTAAAGGATTTTTAGGAAGGGTCTACTGGTACTCCTTTCTCCCATTTCATTGGGTGATTTTTAAGAATATGGCAAAAGTCATTAGTGGGGAGATAAAGGGGGAATAGAACTTTTTTTGCGAGCAAACTGTTTAATACCATAGAGGATTGCGGTGAGCAGGAGGAGAATCCCTAAACTTTCCCACATGGGAGGGAATTCACGGGCAATGAGGTAGACAAAAGTGACCCCAAAAATCGTTTCAAAGATCGTCAGTTGTCCCGCCAAAGCAACGGGAAGATGAAGACTCGCTTTATTCCATAGAAAAGAGCCGACCCATGAACATAGAAGTCCTAAAATGGCACCGCCCAGTAAAAAATGGACGAGATCGCGGCCTGGAGTGAATAATTTCTCCAGATTGAGTTGGTCGTCGAAAAAAAGAAACAGGATGAGAGAGAAGAGAAGAGCCCAAAAGAGGGCCGCCACTCCCATTAAGGTGGACCAGTCTCCTGAGCGAACTTGGACGTGATTTTTTAGAAAACGGGAATTCGCGACGACAAACCAGCTCCAGGCAAGGAGAGAAGCTAAGCTGCAAAGAAGCCCCAAGGTATAGGACGAGGGAGAGTTTGCTTGCTTAAAATGGGGAATATTAATCATCACAAGACCGATGAGAATGAGTAAAGAGGGGATGAGAAGGCTTCGGTAAGTGACTTCCTTGTGTTTTGCGTTACCATAAAATGCAATCAGAATAGGGCTTACCCCTAGGATTAAAGCTGCGATGGCAGGGGTTGCATAGCGGAGCGCAAGGACGAGACAGGTGTAATAGAAGATAGTGGATATTAAAGAGAAATGGAAAGCCTTTACCCAAATAAAAAGGGGATAGTGACATTTTTTTTTCAGTCGATCTTTACAAAAAATAAGGGTAGAGATGAGTCCATAAAACAGGTAACGACTCAAGGTGATTTCAAGAGAGGTTACATCTCCCATAAACTGGGGGACTACAAAGATGAGTCCCCAAATGAAACATGCTCCTAAGGCAAACAGTACACCCTGCACCATTTCCTTATTCTACATGATAGAAGGGTTAATTGCGTTTCTTTTTTGAAATCAGTGCAACGCTACCACCGATAACAATAAAAATAATACCTGTCACAAGTAAAATCATGACATCGGTATCATATTTACTGGCTTCATGGGAGAGCACTTTATTTGCAAATTGCCCTTCTTGCCGATCACTGAAGGGTCCTGTGAGATTATTAATACTTCCTTTAGCTTGGCTGATTCTTCCCATGGAATGAATGGCATAAATTGCCATGACAATACCTAAAATAAAGATGATGCCGCCTACCGTTTTTTTTATATTCATTTGGTTCCTTGAAATTTAAACAATTAACAAACCACCTTTTTTTCTTCGATGGCGTGGTGGAATTTCCTGCTGAGGAAAATAGCAGTAACAAACCATAAAATTAAGAGAGGGAATCCGAGAGTTCCACTCAATACGAGATAGTGAGATCGACCTACTACAGCACCAAACGATTTTTGAAGGGGTGCAAGTAACATGTTGAAGAGAGATCCTGCTTCTTTTGAAGCTCGGGATCCAAAGGTTTCAATCCAAGCTTGAGCTTTAAATCGGACAGCGGGGGTAGTGGGGATATAAAGTTGTTTCAAAGCAGGTCCATTAAGGGCGTAATTAATGGTTTTAGATC
>JAGOSM010000021.1 GCA_018062315.1 Simkaniaceae bacterium
TGTTTTGCTTATTTCTTTTTATGTCCCTCCTTTTCCTTTACGTTGATAAGCAAAACGACCTAACCGAGCTGCAGTTAAAAATTCCTGCGCTTGCCAAACAGGTAAGAGCCTTAGAAGAAGAGAATACCCGCCTCAAATATCACCTCGAACAATTTGAAAATCCACACCATTTAATGCAGCTGATGGCTCTTGCTGAGTACAGCCATTTAAAATACCCTGTGCTACCCGTTGTTTTACAGTTCCAGGAAGGGCTTGCTTTAAACGTGCCCAAGGTTGAGGATCCTATTTTTCCTTATAAATTACCCATGTTGGTTGGGGCTCGGCATTAATTGACTTAAAAGAACCCAAAAATCGGAAGAGGTCTATTGATCAAAAAAGATGTGCGACGACTCCTTGCGGTGTCGCTCTCCCTCTTCTTTTTATTCTCTCTCTTGATTGTCCGATTTTTTCAGATTCAGATTGTTGAAGAGAAAAAATGGGTAAAATATGCCCTGTCACAGCACCAGTTTATTGTTAAAACTCCCGCGCAAAGAGGTCTTTTTTTTTCAAATACAGATGTCAAAAAAGGACATCCTGCAGCCAAGCAACCCCTTGTTATCGATGTGCCTAAGTACCATGTTCATCTTGATCCGATGGCCATTCCTTCCGCTTATAAGGAAGAAATAGGCAACATATTAAGAGAACAGTTTAAGATGGAGGGGATTGAAAGTCATTTGTATCGAATGACCCATTCCCGCCGAGTAGCAAAATTTATTACTGAAAAAGAAAGACTCCATCTTCTCAGTTGGTGGGATAGCTTTCGCCCTGGTAAAGGGATCCCTTCAAATGCCCTTTATTTTATTCAAGACTATGAAAGATCCTATCCCTTTGGCCATTTATTGGGTCCTGTCCTCCACACCCTTCGAGAAGATAAGGCTCCTACGGGAGGTCTTGAATTTCAATACAATGAATTATTACAAGGTAAGGAGGGAAAAAGACTTCTCTTAAGATCACCCAGACATCCCATGGATATCGGTAAAGTCATTGAGGAAGGGGAAAATGGGTCTGATATTTACCTGACAATCAACCATTATCTCCAGGCCATCTGTGAAGAAGAAATTGCTAAGGGTGTGGAGCAGGTTCACGCGAAGGCGGGATGGGCCGTGATGATGAACCCTTCAACGGGAGAGATTTTAGCTCTTGCCCAATACCCGTTTTTTGAACCCGAGCAATATCAATCCTATTTTAATAACCCCAGTTTGATCGATCGTTCTAAGGTCAAAGCTTTGACTGATTGCAATGAACCGGGATCTACCATGAAGCCCATTTCATGTGCGATCGCTCTTCTTGCCAATGAAGAGAGAAAAAGAAAGGGAGAATCTCCCCTTTTTGACCCGAATGTCATGGAGCGTTCAGATAATGGACAGTTTCCTGGAAGGACGCGGCCTCTGAAAGATGTAGGGCATCACCCCTTTTCAAATATGGATATAGCGATTCAAAAATCGTCGAATATCTATGTCGCTCATCAGATCAAGAAGGTAGTGGATACTATGGGTGATGCTTGGTATCGGACGCAACTTGAGATGATTTTTGGTTTTGGGAAAAAAACGGGACTGGAAATTCCCTGTGAGAGTCCTGGATTTTTGCCGACCCCGGGGAAGATGTATGCAAGCCGGCAACTCGAATGGTCAAAGCCCACTCCCTACTCCCTTGCTATTGGATACAATCTTCTTGTTAATGCAGTGCAAATGACGCGGGCTTATGCCATTTTAGCTAATGGAGGATATGCAGTAGAACCTACTTTAATCCGAAAAATTCAGAAAAAAGATGAGGTCATTTATTCGAATCCCTTTTCTCGTAAAAGGGTCCTCAGTGAAGATATTTGCAAAAGAGTTGTTCATTCAATGAAGTTTGTCACGAAACCTGGGGGTATGGGGGTAAGAGCTGCCATCACAGGCTACAGTACTGCGGGCAAAACAAGCACTTCGGAAAAAATCATCAACGGGGCCTATTCTAAAACACATCACTTTGTCAGCTTTTTGGGATTTGCTCCCGCAGACCATCCTGAACTTGTTCTTTTTGTAGGGATTGATGAACCCGATTCCAAAGAGATTCCTGGCTATGGGAAAATGCATTTTGGAGGGAAGGCCGCCGCTCCTGTCTTTAAACAAATCATGCGCCGTTCTCTTGAATATCTGGGAGTACCTCCCGATGATCTTGCAGAGAAAAGAGCTGCCTTAGATGCAGCTGTTCAAGTTCTCAAAAAAACATATGATAGATATAATGTAAAACCTCCTTTTTAAGTTGCATTCAGGATCTATTCTTGGTAAAAATGACCCACATGAAACTAAAATACTTAATAAAAGGGCTTCCTGTCGAAATACGGGGACCAAAAGAGATTGAAATTACCGGGATCTCAGAACATTCCAAGCTGACATCTCCCGGAAATTTGTTTATTGCGAAAAGAGAAGGGGTCCGTTATATCGGGGATGCCCTTAGAGGCGGCGCAATCGCTGTTTTAACCGATATTTTCAATCCTTTTCATAAAGTGACTCAACTGATTACTTCGGACATACCCCTTGTTGAATGTAAGTTAGCGGAGCGGTTTTATGAAGTTCCTAAAGGAAAGCTATTTACTATCGGGATTACTGGAACAAATGGGAAAACAACCACCTCGTTTCTGATCCGCCATTTTATTGAAACCTGTGGGTTAATTGGAACAATTGAGGTCATTATAGGGGGGCATCATTTGCCTGCTGAGCTGACGACCCCAGATACGGTTTCTTTGCAGAAGATGTTGTATGAGATGGTAAGAGCTCATGAAACGGCTGCTGTGATGGAAGTGTCATCCCATTCTCTCGATCAGGGAAGGGTGAGGGGGGTAAATTTTGACCTTGGGATTTATACTAATCTGACCCAAGATCACCTCGATTACCATGGGAATATGGAACAGTACAAGGCTGCTAAATTAAAATTATCGACACAATCTAAGAAAGTAATTGTCAACCGAGATAGTAGTTTTGGTTTAGATGGAATCACCTACGGAATTGAAGGACCTGCAGATTATCGTGCAGAAGAGATTAAACTCTCTGCAGAGGGGCTTTCATTTTCTTTACAAGGGGTGCGATTTACGAGTCGATTAATTGGAAGGTTTAATATTTATAATTGCCTCGCTGCCATTGCTGCAGGAAGAGAATATGGTCTTTCCCTTGAGGTATTGAGAGATAGACTGGCATTATTTCCAGGAGTTCCTGGCAGATTAGAACGGGTACCCCATGCAAGAGGAGCGCATGTCTTTGTCGATTATGCTCATACCGATGATGCCCTGAGGAATGTCCTTTCTGCTTTAACTGAGCTGAAAAAGGGGAAAATCATTACAGTTTTTGGATGTGGAGGAGATCGGGATCGGGAAAAACGGCCTAAAATGGCGATGGCAGTAGAGGCTTATTCCGATGAAGTGATTGTCACAAGTGATAATCCTAGATCTGAAGATCCCCTTGATATTTGCCAGCAGGTGGTTGCTGGATTTAGTAAAAAAGCTCACTACTGCGTAGAACCTGAGCGGCGTAAAGCGATTCACCAGGCTGTATTACAAGCAAACCCGGGAGATATCGTATTGATTGCAGGAAAAGGGCACGAAACAAAACAACTGATCGGTGGGCGGACGATCGATTTTGATGATCGAAAGGTTGCTATAGAGGTATGAACCTGAATTGCAAATTTATTTCCCTGATAATCAACATCTTTTCGCGCAATTTGAAGCCATTTTTCTCATCAATAGCGCCTGCGGCTATGGATTTCGAAAAATGGCTTCAAATTTCATCGAAAATCTCATTGATTCTCATGGGAAATAAACTCGCAACTCAGGTTATGAGGCTGAGATATCTCCTTTTTCTTCTCCCTGCTTTGCTTTGTGCGGCCCCGGCGAAAAAAATTCCGCCTCCTCCTCCGGCCCCTTTGATTATTATAGATCCTGGTCATGGAGGATATGATCTTGGAGCGAGTGTCCAGTCTACCTATGAAAAATCACTCGCACTTTCTACGGCCATGCTCGTGAAAAAATACCTCTCTCAAAAGGGGTATAAAGTGATCATGACAAGGACAAGGGATGTTTACATCTCTTTAAAAGATCGAGCGGCGATAGCCAATAAAACCAGGGGGAAATTATTTTTAAGCCTCCATTTCAACGCAGATAAAAATCAGTCAGCTTCTGGTATCGAGGTGTTTTATTATAATAGCGCGAATAAGTGGAGAACAAGGTGTTCTAAAAAATTGGCAGAATGTACCCTTTCGACTTTACTTGCTGCAACAGAAGCCCCTTCTCGAGGGGTGAAAATTGGCAATTTCCATGTGATTCGGGAAACGGAGATGCCTGCCGTTTTGATCGAAGCGGGATTTATTACTCATATGAAAGAAAGGGGGCATCTTAAAGATCTTCGCTACCGCGATAAGCTGGCCCGTGCCATCTCTGAGGGAGTAGATCGGTATTTTAAATAAGACTGCGTGCCCTAAGATGTAGTTATCAAAAAATCCTATTAATAATGAAATGGGCTGGGAGATGGTAATGCCCTTGGCGCGAATTGAACGCGCGACCTGCTACTTAGGAGGCAGCCGCTCTATCCACTGAGCTACAAGGACGATCATGTGAAACAGGATACCATTTGAGGGGTTTTTCTGGAAATGGTATAGTCAATTTTCTATGGATGTGGGTCTAATTGGAATGGATTTCAAGAGTGCTCCTCTTCCTTTAAGGGAGGAGTTTGCTCTTATTTGCTCAAGAAGGTTTCGAGAGTTTGGGGTTCTTTTAGAAACGTGTAACCGAACGGAACTCTATTTTACCGGGGAGCAGATTCCTCTCATTCAAATTCAACTTCTGGAAATCCTTCGGGAAGAAATGGGGAAACCCTTTGAATTTGCCCTTTACTCCCATTTTGGAAGGGATGCTTTGCTCCATTTAACTCGAGTGACTGCGGGGCTTGAAAGTGGGATTATTGGAGAAACTGAGATTCAGGGACAAGTTAAAAGAGCTTATCAAAAAAGGATTCAAGAAATTCGAGAACCGCTTCATACGTTTTTTCAAAAAAGTTTGAAGATGGGAAAAGAAGTGAGACATTTATTTCCCACCCCTAAGGTGACAAGAGGACTCGAAGAAATCATTGGGGGATTGGCCTCAGGAAGTATCATGTTTGTTGGCAATTCGGTGATGAATCGGAGGTTGATGCGCTCTTTTGAAACGTTTCGAACATGTACCATGGTAAGCCGCTCTGGAGGAGAGGTGTGGGAGAATATCGGGGCGTGGAAGGAATATTCCCTGATTATTGTCGCAACAAAGGCGAGTGGGTATGTTTTTTCTGGGAATCCGGGGCCTCTCGAACGTCCAGTGACTTTGATTGATTTGAGTATGCCTCGGAATGTAGATCCTGCATGGCAAAAATATCCGGGGATTACCCTTTTACACCTTTCAGAGTTAGAAAAACAGGTTGTTCAGGAGCAGGCTTCTGTGGCTGTTACCCGTTATGTGACTCGTGCAGTTGAACAACAAATTCTCTTATTTTATGCTCGAAGGAGGGCAGCATGCGCTATATTCTAATGAGTCTTTTTTTCATGATGATTCTTTTTGCTGAGGATGAAATTAATGTTTTAAGTCGACATGCCATTCACCAGGGTGATTATTTTTCTGCAGGAAAAACTGTGGAGATTTCGGGACTTGTGACAGGAGATGTCTACGCGTCAGGAGGACAGGTGATCATTGATGGAGAAGTCGATGGAGATCTCTTGGTTTTTGGCGGCTCTGTCAGTATCACGGGACATGTGAAGGGAAATGTTAGAGTCGCGTCTGGACAGCTCATGTTGAGCGGTCTTGTCGATCGAAATGTGACCCTGTTATCAGGGAATGGAGAATTTCTCCCTTCGGGGCATGTGCAGGGGAATATTTTTGCAGTTGCGGGTAATTTGGACCTTGGCTCGAGGGTGGATGGACATGTGCGGGTGTATGCTTCCAATTTGCGCCTTTCAAATGAGATCGGGAAGACATTTGATGCCTACGTAGGGCAGTTAAGAGTGACATCTAAAGGAGGGGTAGGAGAGCGTCTAGAGTATTGGAGTAATAATGAAGCCATGATTTCGGAGGATGCTCATATTGGCAAAATTGAGCAGCACCCTTCTTTTTTTTATAAACTGACCCATGGAAAAATTTTTACGGGGTTAAAGATTGGATCGATTCTGGCTACCCGCTTTATGAATTTTCTTTATACCTTTATTATTGGGCTCATTTTAATGAAATACTTTCCTTCTAAAATATGGAATGCAGTCAACGCTCTTGGGGCGCGCCCTATTCAGTCATTGATCGCCGGGGTGGTCGTTGCTTTTATTTTACCTATTGCAGCTTTTGCGATGCTCGTCACAATTCTTGGGGCCCCTTTTGCATTAACCCTGATTGCAATGAACGTTTTCTTTTTCTATACAGCAAAAATTGTGTGTATTTTCTGGGCGGTCAAACATGTTTATGAGGGGATGCGATTCCGTCGCCTTTACTTTGGGATTGGATTGTTCCTCTATTTTGCTTTGACCCTTATTCCCATTTTAGGATGGGTGATTTCTCTCGGAGCCCTTTTTATGGGACTGGGTTCTTTGGTACTGTCTAGCAATTCAAAGCAAGCAATAGTATAATTTATTTTAAATATGCATAATTAATCATAATTAGGTATATTGGCTACATTAAAAACAAAAGGAGTGACTTTATGTTGCCAGTAAAATGTTTATCTAGTCGTTGTACATCTGAAGTTTTAGCATGGAGAAATCCTCCTGCACTTCGCCCCCCTCGTGCTGGAGAACAAGTAGCAAAAATGGTAGTTGCAGAGGTTGCTCTTTTTGGATTAAATGCGCTTGCTGTGATAGAGACAGTTGCTTATGCCGCCTTACAGCTCATTTCAAAATTATTTCTTTCTTATACAACGCGGCCACATGATTTATTTAATAAACTTCTACAAAGTAGTGCATTCACTTGGGCTTGGACGGGAGTAGATCTTATTCTCAATCCTAAAACAGCGCACGTATCGATCTTATTTCAAGAATCACAGGTTCGCCAATACGTTCAGATGTTCATGCCTCCGCAATTCCCTGTGATTTTTCGACCAGAAGATCAACGAGACCTCCAAAGAATTGCTGCCGCTCCAGCTCCCGCTCCTGTCCCAGCAGCACCTGCAGCTCCAGCTCTTGATCCAATCGACCAAGCAGGGGTTGACTTCTTATTTGATCGAGTTTATAGCCGATTGACCCCAGCATCAAAAACTTTGTTCACTCAAATGGATCCTCGTATTTTTGAGCTTGTGGCTGCTAAGACTGTTATGATCCACGTTTTTGCTAGAAATGGGATGGGGCTTCCTCTTCCTCCTTATTTAAAACAGGAAACGAAGGATGCGATTGATGCTTTACGTCTTCAATTTCCTGGTGGAGGGCTCTCTTCTAGACCTTTTTGGAATTTATTCAAAGATTGTGATGCCTTTGAGCAAGGGCCCGTAGATCAAACGGAGAGACTGATTTGGCAACAGATCAAAGATGCTGCAGGCAATGAGCTTCAGGGAAGTCGCCTATTGACCACATGTTATCAGGCTGTTATTCCATTAACAACCTGATCTATGTCAAGAAAGGATTGTTCTTAAATAGGGGCGATCCTTTTCCATTTTGTATGCCACTCGGCTTCGTGACTAGTTATCTCTTCTTTGCATTTTCCCATAGGGAGGCAAGTGACTCCTAATTTTTTGAGGAGTCGTTCCACTCGGCGTGTATTTTGTACTTGCTGTTCCACAAGGGCAACTTGAATATCTTTCCCTAACACAAGGGGATGGCAAGCGAGTCGTTCGGTATCATCTACAGGATTATTTCGAGCTGTCAATAGCCAAGGTAATACCGTTGTTGAAGCAAATATAACCCTCACATCTTTGCAGCTTTGATCCATCGTCCTTTTCTTTGCAAAATTAGGTGTGATTGCTTCTAGTTTTAAGAGTTCTTGTTCTACCTGATTGAGAAAAAAAAGAGCCTGTTCATTTTTAAAACTTTTCTGATAATAATTTATCCACGTTCTGACCCTATCAATTGCTTTATCAATATCAGATTTTATCTGACTGAAATATTTAGGATTTACGGTATTTAATCGGGTGAGTAAAGGAGCAAGAGAAGGAAGACCTTTTAACCTCCTTATAATAGGAATATTTCCCCCTGCTAGAGGGTCTTCAGCGCTTGGATTTGGAGCAAAAAGAAATTGGGGATCGTGAATAAACTCTGAAATAAGCTCGATGAGCCGCTCCGTACTCGGGATGCAGGGGGTTGTATATCGATGCGCTCTTTCAAAATGTTCTGGAGAAACTGTAGAAATTGCAAATCGATTCACTCCATAAATTCCATTTCCCCCTTGAGCTATTTCCCCTGTCAAAGTAGGGGTTTCGTATTTCGTTAGTAGCCCTGTGTGGACGAGTTGATTTCCTGTATTTACAATATAGGGTAAAAAATCGGCCGAAGTTCCATGCATGAGTAGTGCATAATAATGTGAGGGAAAGATACTCTTTAAAGCACATTTTAAATGGTACGTTTTCCTAAATTGTTGAATAGCATCGTACAGGTCGAGGGAAATTTTCTCTTGAGATGTCCTTACACAAGGGTCGTACATAGTCTCAATAGTTGCATCAGGGACAAATAAATCCTTTAATCTTTTTGCTCCTAGAGAGTGGTCTTGAATTAATGAACGATATTGTTCTTGTAAGGGCTTGTTTTCCAATAAAATATGGTGAACAAGTGTTTTGAATCCCTTTTTCACTCTGCGGAAGCGGGTGTAGTTGGGGAGTTGTTTCGCTTCCTCAGGGGACATCATCGCCAGTCCTTTATGCTCATGTCGTAAAAAGAGAAAAAGAGGTAGAGCCCCTGCGGCAGCTTCTTCTTGTGTCAATACTTTGACTTTTACAAAAAGGGATCTCCCTTCTTTGATGCGAAGAATAGGGGTTCTCAGTATTTCTAACCGTGCAGCAGTTTCAGCATCGTATTCAGTGCCATGTGTTGCTTGATCGGCAGCAACCATCAAGTTAAAGAAGGTAGCAGGACACATTTTAGCATGATGTGCCCCTTCAGAAATCCAATCAAAGGCCCCTTCCCATGAAATATCTCCTGATAAAAACATTTTAATCGGATCATGGAGTGCCATGGCTTCGAAAAGGAGGATATCCTCTTTTGAAAGGCTCATACCCTGTCTAAAACGTTCTACTAATTTTTGAAGCTCTTCTTGCCGTTTTACAAATAAAGAAAGAGGGGGATGCCGATGGGGAGGGACCTTCACTTCACTCATGTATTTCAGAGTAATAAAAATTTTAAGTTCCTCTGAATCAATATCAGCTAATAGAGGATCTAAATAAGGAGGGACTTCTCTTCCAAAGACTTGCAGAACTTCTGGAGGAATATAATAAAAATTTTCTGAAAAAGGATTTATTAAATCGAATATCTTATTTATCACAATAACCACAATTAGTTTACATAATTATAAACTAATTGGAGTATTTTTTAAATAGAATGCAATTTAACACGCGTGGAAAAGAGCCGAATATTTTTCCGGCTCTTCAGGCTGTAATAATTTATATGCAATGTAAATTATTTAATACTCGGCGTGGTTGGGGGTTCTTGGAAAAGCATTCACATCACGGATATTCTCCATCCCTGTAATGAATTGAACTAGCCTTTCAAAACCTACCCCAAATCCCCCGTGAGGGACACTCCCATATTTGCGCAGATCCATGTACCAATCGAGCCCGGGAGGGATTTTTTTCGCAAGGAGATCATACCTCTCTTCTCTTTGACTACCACCAATCAACTCTCCTACTTTTGGAACAAGAAGATCCATTGCAGCTACGGTTTTACCATCGGGATTCTCCCTCATATAAAATGCTTTGATCTCTTTCGGGTAGTCTGTCACGATCAGAGGTCCCTGGACGTGAACTTCGGTCAGATACCTTTCGTGTTCTGATTGGAGATCTAGGCCCCACTCCACAGGAAATTCAAAGGTGTGATGGGATTTTTTGAGGATCTCAATTGCCTCTGAGTAAGTGATCGAACGAACAGGTGTTTTGAGGATGTGTTCAAGTCGTTCAATAATACCAGCTTCAATATGAGTGTTGAAAAACTGCATGTCTTCGGGACAGAGGATTAGGATGTTTGAAATGATGAATTTGAGAAAATCGGCAGCCAGTTGCTCCACATCAGGAAGAGATGCAAAGGCAATCTCAGGTTCAATCATCCAGAATTCTGCAAGGTGGCGTGCAGTGTTGGAATTTTCAGCGCGGAAGGTGGGGCCAAAGGTGTAGCATCGAGACAGGGCGCAGGCGTAGGTTTCTGCATTGAGTTGTCCTGAGACGGTTAGGAACGCCGGCTTTCCAAAAAAATGCCCTTTTCCACTTGAGACTGAAAAGAGTTCCCCTGCTCCCTCACAATCTGAAGAGGTAATAATCGGAGCTTGGAGATAGATAAAGTCCCGCTCATTAAAAAATTGATGGGTGAGATAGGCTAATTTACTCCGCACGCGGGCAATCGCTCCTTGGGTGTTGGTGCGTGGGCGCAGGTGTGCGATCGTGCGTAGAAATTCAAAAGAATGTCTTTTCTTCTGCAGAGGAAAGTCGGCAGGGGAGTCACCAAAAAGAAGCCACTCCTCAACTCTTATCTCCAGAGTTCCTTGAGGGCTTTTAACGACTTGTCCCGTTACCGAAAGAGAGGCCCCTGTTGGAATAGGATCGCATGCATCGATGACCGCTTGAAAATTGGAAAGGGTAGACCCGTCATTGATCTCAACAAAGGTGAGATTTTTTTGGGGCCTGCACGTGCGTACCCAACCCTGAATGGTGATTCTATGGCCAACATGTTGAGCGTTGATCTGTTTGATTATGATGGGTGATAGATTTTCTTCAGATGGGCGATTTCGTCCTTCCATTTGGTCTCTCCATTAGGGGTTTCTAGGTATTTGGGGAGTTTGTTTGTACGCGGATCATTCATGAGAAATTCAAAACAGTCCATGCCAATTTCTCCTTCTCCTAAGTTAGCATGGCGATCGACGCGTGCTCCAAGGGGTTTTTGAGAGTCATTGAGGTGAAATGCGTAAAGATGTTTAATCCCTACAATTTTCTCAAAAGCGGTTAAAGTGGCATCGCAACTTTCTTTTGTTCTTAAATCGTAGCCTGCTGCAAAAATATGACAAGTATCGATACAAACACCGATAGGCAGTTTATGTTTCACTCCTTGAATAATATAATCGAGATGGGGGAATGTATAGCCTACAACGGTTCCTTGGCCTGCGGTGGCTTCAATAAGAAGGCGTGTATTTCCTTGAGAGGCTTGTTTTTCAAAGGAGAGGAGGCTTTCGATAATCGCATCTAAACAATCTTCTTCACTAGATCCTGTGGCTGTTCCCGGGTGGAAGTTGAGAAAACTGAGATTGAGTTGATGACATCTAGAAAGTTCTTCAGAAAAGGCTTGCTGGCTTTTGGCGCGTAGGTCAGGTTTAGGAGAGCCTAAATTGATGAGATAGCTATCGTGACTCATAATTTTTTGCAGCCCTGTCGCTTCGAGGGTTTCAAACCAGAGATCCACTTCTTTTTCAGGGATAGGGGCTCCATGCCATTGCTTTTGATTACTTGTAAAAATCTGAACTGTCGTAGCTCCTATTTCAGCCCCTCTTAAGAGAGCCTTATGAACCCCGCCACTGATGGATGTGTGTGCTCCGATTAAAACCATGAAAAATATGATAATTGACTTTTTCTTACTCTGCAAGAGATCATGCAAGGGATGAATCTCTTGAAAGCAGCGAGTTTGTTTTCTTCAGGAACGTTCCTGAGTCGGATCAGTGGCCTTTTGAGGGATATGGCGACGGCTGCTGTTTTTGGGGCGACCGGGGTAAGTGGTGCTTTTTTTGTCGCCTTTCGCCTTTCCCAACTTTTTCGCAGGTTGCTTGGAGAAAGTCCGTTGACTTCGAGTTTTATCCCTCTTTACAGCCGGTTGGAGAAAGGAGTTCAAGGTCAATTTTTTAGAGATGTGTATGCTTCTCTCTCTCTTGTCTTAATAGCTATTATCGGAATTTCTGAAGGGTGTTTATATCCTTTCAGAGAGAATGAGATTGTTTATCTCACGATGCTGATGTTCCCGAGTTTGTATTTTATTGTTTTATTTGGTCTTGCAAGTGCAAAGATGCAGGTGGAAAATCGATTTTTCCTTTCAGGGGTAGCCCCCATGGCATTTAACCTTGTATGGATTGTGTCCTTGATTTGGATCCGCTCGGTAGAGGCATTGGCATGTATTGTTGTTCTCGGTTTTTTTGTGCAGTGGCTTTTTTCTTTGCCCTCCGTTATTCCCGATTTTTGCGCTTCTTTTTCCCCTTTTTCCCGTTTGGTAAAGGAGATGATTAAACCCTTTGCTCTTGGTATTGCAGGGGTTTCAGCAAACCAAATTAACAGTGCTTTGGATGTTTTTTTTGCAAGGGCTGGAGGGGAAGCAGGGCCTGCTTATTTGTTTTATGCAATGCGATTTTATCAATTGCCCCTTTCTTTAATTGGAATTGCTCTATCTACAGCTTTATTGCCGAGATTGGTGCAATCAAGTGCTCCTCTTCGAGATGCTCAAGAAGGGAAAAGAATGATGGTAGTGCTGATTATTCCTGCAACCATCTTCCTTATGGTTTTGGCTCCGTGGATTGTAAAATATTTTTTAGGCAGGGGGGCGTTTGATGAAGAGGCTATCTGGGCAACGGTTCACTGTCTTTGGGGGTATGCGCCTGGACTGATCCCCGCCTGTTTGGTAATGCAACAGTCTGCAGAAAAATTTGCAGACAGAGATTATAGACAACCGGCTCTTGCAGCAGTAGGATCCGTGATAGTGAATTTATTTCTGAATACCATCATGGTATTCATTATGCACTGGGGGGCTGTATCGGTGGCCATTGCCACATCCATGAGCGCGTATGCAAATTATATGTTGCTTAAATCAAATATTATTAAACATTTTATTAAATCAAATTAAAATGTAAAATATTTCTTTTTTGTTTATTGTATCAAGTTGTGTTGGTATAATTCGTTTAAAATAACAATTATTAAGCTTTAAATCAAAGGTATTACATGACAGTTTTTGTAAATAAAGGTTGTCCTTCTCCAAGAGAGAGCTCTGCCCATATTAGACATATCAATCGAAAGGCAGAGAGGAGGGAGCGGCTCTTTCAGGAAAAGATGTCCCCCAGTCGACTCCCTACCATTTCCTCCGGTATTGTAGGGAGGTTGGATAGGGAGTGGGGGGATGTTACTTATGAGGGACGTTTTAAGGAGCAGCCGGCAAATTTACTTAAAACTCTTTTTATAACCTGCTTAATGTTAGATGTGCCCCAAGTTGTCTTTGCGCCCATGTCAGATGAAGGATTTACATTTTTTAATGAGACACAAGTAGAGGAAGCAGAAGAAAGTGTTGATGGTAAAAAAACTTTTGTCTTTGCTCCGGATCCCCCTGCTATGGCAGAAGGGATCGCTACGTTTGCTCTGACTTGTTTTTTGACAAGAAACGCGCTGACTGGAGTTGGTATTACCTTTCTTTCAACGATCACCTCAGTCAAGGCTCTATGGTCAAGTACGCATGCACAAGAAAGTTGGGGCATGTTTCAGAGTCCTACCTGTCCTAGTAGTACCTCGTGTGCTTATCGAAATTCAAGAAGTGAAGAACTACAAGATAAAGTTCATCAAATCTTGGAAGATGGGGGAGAGTTAGAGGGGGTTAGGGGAGCGACAAGTGGGGTCTACCTCATTAAAGATCGTGAGGGAAATACAGTGGCTCTTTTTAAACCTTCAGATGAGCGGTTTCATGGCCCTCATCACCGAGACCCTTTTCATAGACGGCAAGAACTTTCGGAAGTAGAAATGGAATTACAACATTTTATTCCAGGGTATGCAGCTGAAAGACAGCATCTTGCAAAGGTTCTAGATTTTGGTGTTACTAGCTGTTTGCCAGTAGGTGCTATTGTTCAATTAAAAAGCCGTGCTTTTGTAGATATCGAAGCGATGGAGAAGGGAGTTTCTCCTCGTATGCAAGAAAAACGGGGGTATTTACAAGAATGGGTTCCAGATGCCCGTCCTCTCGTCGAGTTTCACCCTGAGATTCTCTATCAATTTGAAGGGAATCCCGTGATAGATCAAGTTCCTTTAGAGGAATTTCAAAAAATATTAATTGGCGATATTCTTTTACATAACGAAGATCGTCATCCTGGAAATATTCTGGTTCAAAAAGATGCAGAAGGAAATCCTCACCTAGTTCCTATTGATATGGATATGATTTTGCCCTGGGCATTGACAAATAGAGATAGAGGTCTTTTTGCGCATCATAGAGCGAAAGAGCAACTCACTCAAGAAAATCAGTATTTAATTGAGAATATAGATCCAGATGATGTTTTTGATGCGGTTAAAACATCACAACTACCTCATCAGGCAGCAATCAACGCTAAGGCTTTGGCAATTGTTTTAAAATCTTTTAGTGCAGAAGGTTATTCTTTGAGAGAGATCCAGCGGTTTATTTCAGTAGATTCCCATTTATCAAGAATCATTCAGACCTGTCAGCCGGGTGTGGGTTTCTGGGATCAATTTTCTGCAAGAATAGAACGAGAGCTCGAAATTCAACGAGGGAAACAAAAGCGCAATATTGTATTTGGAACAACATATATATCAGGAAATCCCTATCGAGATACCTTGTCTGGCCTTGTCAGCAGCAATCAGCAACATTATGCCAATTTATGGAGGCTAGAAGGGAGGGTTGTTACAGATAATCTTCTCGTTAAAAAATGTAATGAAGTTAGACTGGTGAGTGCAAATCACCAGCGATTTGCTGATTTGTGGCAGTTAGATAGCTGTGATATTTCCGAATTTAGAAAGGTGGTTAAAGAGGATGACTGTGTTCCTTATTGGAATAAGGTTGCGGTTTTAAGAAATTGGTTAAAAGAACCCACAGCTCCTCACAATCAAGGTAAAGAAGAATGGTACGTGATCGCAGATGACGATATGGTTGTCACTAATTTGGGGGTGAATCCTTACGAGGCAATTGATTTACTTCGGAACGGGAAGGATACAAGTATTATTATTGTGCAAGATTTGCATTTTTGGAAGAAAGGAGATCCCCTACTGTCAGTGAATACGGGGCTTATCCTCGTGCGGAAGGATGACAGGAGCCGTTCTTTTATTGAGCAATTATGGCAAGAGCGTAATGCTGGAAGTGGGGTAAAAGATCCCCATTGCCCAACTCTTGGGACTTGTAAAAATCAAGCCACTCTTCATGAACAAGAGGGGTTTGCTCGGGTGCTTGAAAGGGATAAATCTCTCCTAGGAGAGACAATTACTATTGTTAAACCAAGGGATCTTTATCGCGATAAAGAATTGGCTTTGAATACATTTAAGCGAGATGGTTTTTTTAAAAGAATCCAAGAGTATTGGGGAGCGGATTGTTTTTCTTATAAAGATCCTGCTGAGTATCAATGGAGGGCAAGAGACTGGATGGGACAAACTGCGGGAGTCCCTGTTTTTGGGGTGTTTTGTCAACGCATAGGAAAATCATCGGTGGAGCCTTCTCGCATAAGAGAGGAGTATTTAAGAAATATGTTAGCTCAAGTTGTAGATGCACCTATGATAAATGGGGGATTACCAGGGGCAGATTCTGTTAAAGATGCCCATCAAGCGTCTAGGATCAGGTGGTATATGGAAGTTATGGGTGATGTGGAAACTGCCCATGTTGATAAGGATACTATATTAGATCATATCAAGTGTTTAGATTATTTTACTAAGTTGTGTAAAGTTGATATGATTCTTCTTTTAAAACACTATCCGGATGTTTTTCTTAGGGCATGTAAAGATAGAGGTTTGGTAGAAATGTTGGTAGATGCGGGTGTTGTTTTTAGTGCGATCTATCAGATACAGGTTATGCATTTTATGGAACGTATTTTTAGGGATCGATCAAATATAAGTGAGGATAAGTTAATCCAGGTCTTAAGAGAATTTGGTTTGTCATCGACTTCTATAGAAGTGCATATTCGTCAAAATCTAGCAACTCTATCATTACAGGTAGCGCAGGCTGACATACGAGAGGCTCAAAGGGGGCGTCTCGGGGATGTGCTAGATGAAAAAATAGTATATAAATCGATAAGAAAGCCGGTGTTATCACAGAGCCCTTACTACCAAGAGATAATAGAAAAATTTCATATCGTGTTGTCGGAAGAAGAAACAAATCTGCTAGACATCTTGGTAGATGCAGGTGTCGTTTTTAGTGCGATATATGAGCTGCAGGTGATTCATTTTATGGGGCGTATTTTTGATGGTAAAACAAGTATACGTAAGGATGAAGTGATCGCGGCCTTACGAGAGGTTGGGTTGTTATCGGATGAGATAGAAGAGAATCTGCATCAAAACCTAGCCCCTTTGTCGACATGGGAAGCATCAGGAGATCTCTTTCGTATACGAAAGGGGAGAGAGGCGTATTTCAACGATATACGAAGCGAACTAAAATAGAAATTGGGTAGAAAGAGGTATAAATCATACCCCCTCAATAAATTGAGGGGGTGTATAATGTGCTTTTTAGTGAGAGTGGGCGAGGAATTCGCACACAAGGGCTACGTTGATAGGTAGAGGAAGAGCGACTTGGTCCCAATGAGGAGCGCTGACAACTTGTCCTACCATCTTATCTTTATCCACGCTGAGGTATTCAGGGATGTCTCGGTGAGTCATGCCAACAGCTTGTTTGATAAGAACGTTGTTTTTAGATTTTTCTTTAACTGCAATTGTTGATCCAGCAGCTACTGAGTAAGAGCGGATGTCGATTTTCTTTCCATTCACAAGGATGTGTCCATGAGAGACGAGCTGTTGTGCGTGAAAAATCGAGGTCGCAAAACCCATGCGATAAACGAGATTATCGAGGCGGCTTTCAAGAAGTTCAATGATAGTATGAGGGGTATTGCCCTCTCTGCGAAGAGCTTCTTTAAAATATTTGAGGAGTTGTTTATCTGCTAGCATTCCGTAAACAGCGCGAAGCTTTTGTTTCTCAGCTAGCTGAAGGCCAAACTCAGAAATCTTCTTGCGCTTCATCCCATGCATTCCTGGAGGGTGTGGTTTGTGGAGGAGGGGGTTGCGAAGACGTCCAAAAATATTGGCTCCGAAGCGACGAGCGATGCGATTCTTTGGCCCTGTGTAGCGAGACATAGATTTCCTTTAATTGAATTTACACGTCGATCATAGACAAACGGTTCATTTAAGGCAAGGTAATTATGTTTTTAACCTGTCCTCTATAAAGAAAGAGAGTGGCTAAAGAACAGAGAAAGGCACCCCCTAGAATGACGAGAGGGGCGCTCCCTGTAAGGGAATATAATAGAGCTCCAAGGGGGGGGATAAGAGCTCCCCGGATGCCGACTGAAAGGACGTTAGTTTGGCTGTAGGAGGAACTGTCTTCATTTTGACTAAAATGGGGGCCTGAGAGGTTCCAGCTCATTTCACTTCCTCCTTGCATAATTCCATAGGCAATATATCCGAGATAGAGATAGGAGGGGTGAAAGATCGCCCCAATTAAGAAAAAAGGGAAAAGAGTGGCTAGGAGGGTGACGCTTGCAGAAAACGTAAAAATATTTATTTTATTATAGAGGTGAGCCCAGAGAGGACTACTTGCTGCATATCCCATTGATTTACAAAAAACAAGCGCGGTGAACATTTTCGTATAAGAAAGGTGGAGGGAGTCTACAAAAAATTGAGGAAGGGCGGGTTGCATTAGCATCAGGCCTGAGCCTCCTAGCATAAATCCTATCTGAAACCGGGTAAAATCAGGCCGCTTTTTAAGAAGGAGAAGGGTTTGCTTCCAGGGTTTCAGCAGGGTGAGGGGGGTAGAGGGTTGAGAAGGGGGAGGTGAGGGAATGCGGGTTAAAAAAAGGGTCGAAAAAATGCCGAGTAGGGCCGTCCAAAAAAAGATCCAGCGCCAAAGCCCAGGGTATGCATCGAGGAGAAATCCAAACGCAAGAGGAAGAAGAGCCATAGCGAGGTAGTCCAGGGCGGAGCCCAGGGCAAAAAGGTGGCTCTGTTTTTCTTTTTCTATATTCCGTTTGAGCACTTCCATCCAAGCGGGAATCACCCCTCTCACAAGAACCATAAAGAGGGCAGAGCTGAGTACCAGAAGATAAGGATTTGTAAAATAAGGGGTTAGAAGAAAGGGTAAGTACTTAAGGATATTGGCTGAGATGAGATTGGGTAAGAGCCTCTCTTGCTGGTTATGGAGCCGGGCTGACCAGTAAGGGGCGAGGAGGGCTACCATCGGTTTAAGGGTAATGAGTAGGGTAATGGGGAGTGCCCCTGCTCCGAGATCTTTATATAGAATAAACGGGAGCATATGAAACATGCCCCAAAAGGGGGCGCTTAAAATCCTCGTAGAGAGGAAGGCTGTTTTTGTTTTACCGCATGTGGTACTTCTACTCATCCTTGCAATTATACCGAACCCGTTGATTGACTTTCTATAGGGAAATATTTATAATCTGCAGTCTATGTATAAGGTCTTAGCTTTTTATGATATTACTCCAGTAGCGAATCCCGAGGAAATGGTGGCTGAATGGCATCGCTATTTTAAAGATAAAGATGTCAAGGGGCGTATTTATATCGCTCACGAAGGAATTAATGCCCAGATGAGTTGTCATGAAGGGGTGGATTGTTTTGATTGGATTAAAGCGCAGTTTCCTTCCGCAGATATTAAAATACACGTTTATGATGAACATCCGTTTGCCCGTTTAACGATTAAAGTGAGAAAACAGCTTGTAGCCCTCGATCGACCCGTTGATTTTTCTATGCAGGCGACCCATGCAACGCCTCAGGAATGGAATGAAATGCTTAAGGATCAAAAGGAAGAGACGATTGTACTCGATGTAAGAAATGGTTATGAATGGGAAGTGGGTCATTTTGTAGGGGCAGAAAAGCCTCATCTTGATACATTCCGAGAGTTTGATGCTCTTGCTGAACAACTTGCTCAGACTAAGGATAAAAATACCCGTATTTTGATGTGTTGTACGGGGGGGATTCGATGTGAATTCTTTTCTCCCTTACTTAAAGAAAGGGGATTTAATAACCTTTTTCAACTCAAAGGGGGAATTATAGGATATGGCCTTCATCAGGGCAACGAGCTCTGGGAGGGGAACCTATTTGTGTTTGATGATCGGATGGTTGTTCCTTTAACAGAAGAGAGGCAGCCTCCTATTGCAAAATGTCATCATTGTGGAAGTCCTTCAGACACTTACTATAATTGCGCTTGCATGGATTGCAATGAGTTATTTATTTCCTGTCCTTGCTGTGCAGAGCAACTAGAAGGATGTTGTTCTGAGGAATGTGTTGAAGCCCCCAAAAGACGTCCTTTCAACAAAGAAGAGAGGGTAAGACCCTACCGTCGCCTTACCCGAGCAGAAAAAGAGAAGCTCTAGAGTTCCTCATCATGTTGCTTGTCAAGGAGTTCCAGTGCGGCTTCCTTGAGGGTGGCTAGCCCATCCTCGAACCCTACATCTCTAAGAAGTCGATCGATATAGCTCATCTCGCTCTGCAATTGATCGCAAAGTGATTCTAATTTTGCTATTCTTGCTAATAATTCATTTGTTTTCATGATTTCTCCCTCCATTTCTTATTAACATGAAATAATCATGCCAAACTTAAATGAAGGGAGTGAATAAATTAGTATGAGTGAGATCGGGATCTTTCGTTCATGCTCGCAATAATACGAGCTTGTTCGCAGAGGTTATTGTACTTATGGTGAGAGACTTTCTCATTATTGTAGAACCACTGAGTTTTTGAGATCCCATCAGCATAGACAATCGTAGGGCCATGTAATTTCCCATCTGACCATGCAATTTCTTGAATCACAGTCTCTCCATCGATATAGTGTCTTTCGGTCCCTTGTTTGAGCCCTTCCTGATAGGATACCTCTAGGTAGCGGGAGCCATTTTGGAAATAGGCGGCAGGGCCGTGGAGCACATTATTGACATAGGTTTCGATCGAAAGGGGATCTCCAGAAGGGGAGAACACTTTCTTCATTCCATTAAGGAGTCCGCTCGCAATTTCCATTTGACAGTAGGGGGAGCCATTCTCGTAGAAAGTGGTTCGATGAATGAGTAATCCCTCTTTATAGGTTTCTTTAGCGATCATTTTCTCATCGCTATTTCTCACTAGGCGAACGCCATCTCCCCGATTAACGCGGGAAATATTTTCATTAAGGGCATTTTTATACTCCCCTTCGATGAGGTGACCATCCTCAAAAGTTTCAATGGAAAGAGGGGTGCCTACTGCAAACCATTTAGTCACTTTGGATTTGTTAGGGGAGAGGTAGAGTTCTTCTTCTTGGGGTAGTCCCCTGATTGTGTAAGATACGCGCTTAATTAGCTCTCCCTGTTCATACACTTCGAGAGATTGGCGGGTGTGAGAATGGGGGAAAGTGTAGGTTGTAGGTCCGTGTAAGATTCCATTTTCATAGCTTGAGGTTACAGTAACCCCATTTTTCATAGAAGTGATGACTTGTCCTGGACAATGAGATGATTCCCATTCTGATTTGGAGACGTCATACCCATATTTGTGAATGTATCGTGTCGAGATGACTTTATCTTTTTCTCGATTCTCGGCATTATGGCAACCAAGCGAGACGAGAGCGAGAGTGACAAGAGAAATCGTTTTTTTCATGGAGTACCTCAATATAGCTTTATAACGTTTTTATCTTTCCCGTGGTTTTAAAGCAAGGAGTTTGAGATCCTCTCGTGCTCTTTTTCTACAACTTCGTGAGAGATTGTTTTCTGGTCATGCCTGTAGGTAAATCTCAAGGTGAGGTTGTGTTTATCCACTCCAAGAGAGGGATTTTCGTAGATAGCAATGAGTTCCACTCCCTTTAGAAGTTGAGAAGGGGTTTGTTTAATTTTATTGAGGAGAAAATCTAGGGGGGTTGTTTTATCGACAAGAAGAGTGATATCGCGAGTAGATCCAGGGTAAATGGGAAGGGGCGCCATCTGTTTTTTAGGGAAGGAAAGGTCATGGAGATCGATTTCAGCATAGAAAGCATCTCCTTCTATTCCTAGTTTTTGGAGGTGTTCAGGGTGTACTTTTCCAAGAGATCCGAATGAAGAGAAAGTAGCCTGAATGCCTGGATGAAATGTAGTTAATTGAGAGGGGGTAAATAAGGGAGATAGATTGAAATTTTCTAATAAGTTTTGAAGGATTCCTTTAAGATCAAAAAAATCAACGGAACGCGGTTGAGAGGTGAAATGGGCAGGTGCTTGTGCTCCGGCAAGGAGGATTCCAACGGTCGCCCTTTCTTTATAGTGTTCTCCGTCTTTAAAGTGAATGCGGCCTATTTCAAATGCACTTACGTTAAAAAGGCGTTGATCTTGATTTCTTTTTAGGGACTGGAGTAGTCCTGGAAGAAGGGAAGGGCGCAAAACAGATTGATCTAGGGAAGTGGGGTGTTTTACAGTGACGAGATCATCTGAAGAAAGTGATTTTTCACAAGGGATGTTTGCAAGAAGAGGGCTAATCAGATTGCATGTGAGAAACTCTTGAAGACCTGCTCCAATTAACGCTTGCCTAACCCTTGATTCAATGAGGTAAAGATGAGCATGGGGGATTTGGGATGGGGTGTAAGCTGCGGTAGAGCGCGGGATCCGATTATATCCGTAAAGGCGAGCAATTTCTTCAATAATATCAATTTCTGCACGAATGTCGTTGCGGTAAGAAGGGGGGGTGGCTCTGTTCCCTGTGAGATGAAAGTCGAGGCGCTTTAGGAAATGCTCAATTTCTCCATGACTAAAGGAGGTGCCAAGAAGAGCATTGATTTTTTCAGTTCTGTAGAGAATGGGATTTGGAGTGTAGGGTTTAAGGAGAGTCTCTTGAATGCCTTGGCGAACCGTTCCTCCGGCAATTTCTCTGATCAAGCTGGCGGCTCTATTGAGAGCTTTTACGACTCCGAGGGGGTCGATCCCTTTTTCAAAACGGCCAGATGATTCTGTTCGGATCGAAAGGGCTTTACTTCCCAGTCTAATCGCGATCGGGTCAAAGCGAGCTGATTCTAGAATGATGGTTGTTGTAGAGTCTGTGACTCCAGAATCTAAACCCCCGATAATCCCTGCAAAGGCAAGGGGCTTATCTTGACTTTTGATCATGAGCGATTCAGTGGGGATCTCTCTTTCAACTCCATCTAGAGTTTTGAGGGATCGGGAAGCTTTCCCTATATAAATTTCATCAATACCTTTGATGTCGAAAGCGTGGAGGGGTTGCCCTAATTCAAGCATGACATAATTGGTGATGTCGACGATATTATTAATGCTGCGAATTCCCCCTTTTTCTAGGTAGGAAGAAAGCCACTCAGGGGAGGGGGCGACCTTCACATTGTCGATGACTCGACAGGTATAATGGGAGCACCTGTCGTCTTCTATAGAAACTTTGAGCTCATTAGGGGGGCCTTCTTCAATCACCTCAAAGGAGGGGGGAGAAAGGGGAATGTTGAGGTGGGTAGATAATTCTCTTGCAATACCAAAAATACTTGCGCAGTGGCCGAGATTGGGGGTGAGGGAGATTTCTAAAACAGTATCAGCACAGTGGGCTACAAAATCAAGACCCACAGGGAGGTCGAGCTCAATAATGCCCCCTCTTTCTTTGCTTAAGCCAAGCTCATCAGCGCCGCAAAGCATTCCCTGAGATTCAACACCGCGCAATTTTCCCTTTTTAATTTTTATGTCACCGACAGTTCCCCCTATTTTCACAAGGGCAGTTTTAATTCCAATACGACAATTAGGGGCGCCGCAGACGATTTGGAGTGTTTCTTCTCCGTCAAATACGGTGGCGATTTTAAGTTTTTCTGCGTCGGGGTGGGGAATGACATTTTGAATTTCTGCAACAAAGACATTGGAAAAAGGAGCTTGTGTTTGGTGGATGTGATCGACTTCGATCCCAGCGAGATCAAGGGTAGATGCAATAGTTGAGACGGGCAAATCGGTAGAAATATATTTTTTTAGCCATGATAGTGGTATTAACATAGGGTCCACTTTACCATTTTTTTTTCTAAAGAAAAAGAAAAATCAGATAGACTACTAACCATGGATCCTTGGGAAAAAAAATCTAAAACATTGACACAGGCGCTCATTGTGAGTGGAGCTCTCAATATTGCATTTATTGGCACATTGATCGCTTTTTCATTAAAGAGCGCTCCTGTGGGTGAGATGATCTCTCAAATTAAAGACAATCACCTTATTTCTTCTGAGGTGGTAGCCCTTTATCTTCCTCTTAATTTTGAGCAACTGATTGAAAAATTAAATGCTAAAGCAGTTGTAGAAGATGGGTATCTCGAAAGAGATATTGCTTTGGGGATTCTTGTAGAGTTTCATCATTTTAATTTAGAAAGAGCTTTGAGTGGGGTTGTTTTTGAAAAAAGAGAGGTGATGTTTACTCATAGTGAAGGGGGAGAGGAGGTCCATTTTTCCCTTTTTCCAGGCCTTTCTGATGGCCATTTTGAAGCGCTTGTGCACTATGCAGAAACAGAAAAATGGCCCTTGACTACGCTGGGACTTTTTTTAGAAATCAAGGGGGGCGGGAGGTCTCCTTCTCTTTTAGAGTCATTTCGCCTTTCTAAAGAAGTAGATGAGTTAATTGCCCTTTTTCATTCCGATGAAGTGATGAATATGTTGCTTGAAGGGGATTATCAGGCCCTTTCTTTGCCTAGAAAAGATCCTTTTGATGTCTTGAGTCGGTATCTTCAGTTGGGGTCCAAGACGGCAGCTCAGCTGTTTTTTAGAGAAGAGGGGGAGTTTTTATTTAAACGACTTGATAATGGCTCTCTTCTTCGTTGTTTAAGTTTAGTTGAGGAGGTCTCGCCAGATATAGAGAGGGGGTTAAGCTCTATTTTAAATAGCCCCCGTCCTGATGAAATAAGAAAAGAGGCGGCTAGATTACTTTCTCGTTCAACAGGGGCTCCGGTGGAGATGCATTGCCGGGATGAGATTAAGCATGTGGTAGTTTCTGGGGATACTCTTTGGGAAATTGCTAAAAAATATCGCCGTTCCATTGATCAGATTTGCGAGGCAAATCATCTAGAGAAGGGTAAAGTTCTCAAAGTAAATCAGGAAATTGTGATTCCCAGATAAGGGATTGTAAGAGATGCGAAAGGGGGGAGTCGAACCCCCATGAAGTTTCCCTCGCTACCACCTCAAGGTAGTGCGTCTGCCAATTTCGCCACTTCCGCAAAAAGGTTAAAAACGTCTAAAATACTACCTATTTATTGATATGAAAGCAACTGTAATTTTTTTGATTCGCCTTTATCAGTATACGATAGGGGCAATGCTTCCTCCGGCATGCCGGTTTCATCCTACCTGTTCTAACTATGG
>JAGOSM010000071.1 GCA_018062315.1 Simkaniaceae bacterium
GAACACCGAGCTCACCGAGACCCTTATTAGGTCCCATGCTTCAAATATTCTATCTATGCACCACCACCCTGCAAGATGAAAGAGGACTGCAGAAACAGAGTTTTCTGTCAAAAAAAGTTGTGGGTAAGAGGATGCGTATGCGTAACCGATTTTAAATTTTCTTTATAAGAAATTTGCGCAGATCATCTATTAAATGTGCAGCCATTTTATACCCCTTTGCGTCTTTGCGTCTCTCCGTCTCTGCGTTAAATTCTTAAAAATTAAAGATTTAACGCAGAGACGGAGAGACGCAAAGACGCAAAGGGGTATGTTGAAATTCTTGGTTGCTGATCAATTCCATCGACTAGCAACTTAAATTATGCGCTTCCCCCCCCGGCCCCCGCTGCCGCTCCTGTAGCAACAGGTAGAGTCTCATTAAGCTTCAAGACTCCTCCTGCTTGCACGGCTGCCATCATAAGGAAATCTAGCTTTGCTGGCCTATCTGTAATAGCTAATCCAAAGATAAGTTCTTCGTAAACATCACTAAGTCCCTGAAGAATTTTTGCTTTATCTGCCGATCCTTGAATGATAGAGGCTAGTTGATCTCCAGAAACCCCTTTTGAGGGAATCCCCAGACTCTTGATAGAAACACCTGAGTGCAAAATGCCCATGTAGAGAAAAGATGTAGATCTTTGAAGACCAGGGCTTATTAAATACTGTTCAAAATCTATTCCAATTTGACGAGTTGTCTTATTTAAATGTTCAATAAGCTGACGAGCCTGCCTTTGCAATCCCGGTTGACCACCTATACTTCCTTTATTGAGATCTGCAAAATAGGCCAAGGTCTCTGCAACCTTGCTTGCTCCAACCCTACTAGAAAAGTTTGCAAATGAAGAAAATAACCCAGATGTCCTTGCAACACCTCCAGATCCCAGTACAGCCCTATACATCTCTTCGATTTCCTCTGCAGTTGGGCGCTCTGAACAGGTGCTGAGAAGAAGTGCTTCTTGAAAAATCAAATGAACAGCTTTGCCCGTTTTTGCACTCAATGCATCACAAAGAGCATAAAACTCTAAACCAGAAAGATCAGAAGAAGGGGCTGGGAGAGATAAGGGTAGATCTCTAATATCTATGGAAGGCCCAACATCCCTAAGTGGAGCCTCTGCATGGAGGGTGAAAGAGGGTTGCGGAAGATTTTCAACGGTCCAATCACTAGGATTTGTTGACCAATCCTGTAAATGGCTGAAATCTATTCCTACTTTTGGCTGCCTAAGCTGAATAGGGGTAGATCTTCCTTCTGAAGAACATGCATGTGATTCTTGCATTCCCACAAGAGGAAGGAAACACATGCCCCCGGGAATCTGAAATCTCTGAATTGCAATCCCATGGAGTCCACCGGAACTACTTCGGCTATCGCGAAGAAAACTCATGCTAGCATGATTATCAAGATGGTCGGGAGTAATATCAGCTGTTAATGCAGCGACTGTGGGCATTAGCCGAGAGGTAGCTCCTCTATTTAGATCTCTAAAAAGCTTCCGATATATAGAAGAATAAAATGTGTTAATGATCTGATATTCATCAGATTGTGACTGCCATCCAATTTGAGCATCAAGAGGAATCTCATGAACAAAACGAAGAATTCCTGCTTGATCATTATAAGCAGAGAATTTTGCATACACCCTTGCAATCGCATAATTTCCTGTGTATACCGAGCCACCACCGAGCAGATACGAATACGTTTCTTCTCTACGATGTGTTCTAAAAACACCCTTGGCTGAGGTTTTAATCTTCTCTGCAAGTTCCTTAGCAATGGTTGAACCGTGTAATGTGATAAATTTCCCATCATAAGGCCCACCACGTTCTACAAACCCCGTAAAACCATAAGCTATATTTTCTCTAAGATCCTGAAAAGAAATAATAGAAAGGGGAACTGGAGAAAATGGGGTACGCTTAATAAAAGGAATATCCAGTAATAATCCCCATGCTTCGCGCTTAGTAACGTCTCTTCCAATTGCAGCTTTAACAAATTCAGGCAGTTTTTTTCCCAATTCTTCCTCTAAAAAAGCAGCAAGATGAGTAAACCGAACATCCCTGAAATCGGAGTCTGAAATCTCCCGCTCACGTTCTGGAATCGTAAGATGTCTTATAGGATCATCCCCGAGTGAGTTCGGTTTAAAAAAGATCTGTTCCGTAGCACTGACCCGTCTCCCAAGTTCCTCATAAACAGCCCTTACATCCCTCTCCCTCTCTGGAGTTAGAGTTCTTATAGATGATGACTTAGGCATCAGAATCGGTTTCGAAAAATAACCCAATCTCTCAAGCTCTGCAGCAATTAAAAACTGCAGTTCAGTCGATTCTTCTTTCTGACTCAGTGTAAAAATCCTAACCAAATACTCTTCTGCCCCATGAGTTTTTATATAATGAACTAAGCTAGCCCGATCCGAGAACACAGGGTCGTCAGGATTGTAGGAATAGCCGCTGAGGTGCACAGCCATAGCTAACACCCGGTATTCTACATGCGGACTTCTTAAGTACGTTTCAGGATCAGTAAAACTCCTAAGGGAGGTTTTTAGTTCTCTAAGGGTTGTTTCAAGACAAAGCTTTCCCTTCTCATTGCCAGGAAAATTTAAAAATATATTTAAAAGTTCTTCTGGGGGTATCCCAGCAGAAGCTGCAAATTGTTGATAATTAGATTGTCTTAACAAAAGAAGCTTTTCTTGTAGCGAACGTTGCAAAATAGCAAATTTCTGTCTTGGAGAAAGAAAAACACCTCTACATCCTAATGTTTCTTCCGCAAGCCCCTTTACCCGATCGATGATATTTTTTTGAGCTACAGGTGTTTTTTCTCCCATCCAAACTCGAAACGCAGCAATCCCTTGAAGAACCACTTCTGCAGGAACAGGATCTCTAGCCTCTTCTGCAGCCAGTCTCAGAAACCTCAAATAGATATTCGATAGCTTACTATCGACCTCTCGGGTTAAAACATAGTCTTCCCAAGGGCCCCTTATTGAACGCAAACTTCCTACTAAATCGCCCTCAGAATCCCAATTGAGAATAGTAGGGTCTTGACGATCGGTATGTTCCTTAAGGACATCTCCAATATTTCTCCCTTGTCTACGACATTCTCCTTCGAAACTCTCGTAAGTAGTACTACTAGTAATATCAATAGGTATCATAAAATTTTCCTTAATTTATTTACGGCGACTCTGTCTTAAACGATCGTCATACTCTTTAAGCAGTTCAAATAACTTAGGCACGGGTTCAGCCGTTAAACGCTTACTTTGAATATAGGGAAGAACTATGTCAGGGACGTAGTATGTACGGCTTATCAGATAAGCGGCAACAAGAGTTACGCTCCTCGACTCTCCAACGCTGCAATTAATGAGCATGTGCTCTTTTTTTCGTAACGCCTCGTCCATTTTGAGAAAAGCGTCTGAAAACCAAGTGGAAACATCTTCTTCTTCATATGAATCTCCAGAAAGGGCAATGACATAATCCCTAGCATTCGCAGAGACACCTGTAGGATCTTTAACTTCATATATCGTTACTCTAGAAGGATCAGGCGATGTTGAGGGTTTATCTGTAACATGCAGGTTACGCTGAAATCTACGCCCCACATCTTTGGCAGCATGCATAGAACCCACTGAAAGAAGACCTGGAATAATTTCCTGAGATCTTGCTGTAACATCTGTCTCATTACCAATGAAAATACGCATTAATTCAGCATCCCTTACACCATCTCCAAGACCCTGCGTGGATACATCTATTGTCTCTCCATTTATAGAACCATCTGTATTTGTAATTGTTTTCAACTTCATCGATGGCTGAGTCATCAAAGAGTATTCAAACTCCCCCCATTTATCCCCCAATAATGCCTTAAATTCCTGTTTTGATAATGGTTTAGGGACTCGTTCTTCCTTGTATAAGACAAGCAAGGATGAAACGCTGGTGATATCCGTCCAATGTGCTCCATATGACTCAATATAAGTTTTGAAATCTGTAAAATCTGGAAGTTTCGATATAATACAAGCAAGCATTAACTTCGCCGGGTCTTTCTCAAGAAACCCAAATACATATTCTTTAGGATCAAGAGAGCCACCTAATATCAAACCAAGTGCGTTGTAATATTTTTCTTGAACAGCTATAGAACTACGACCTAGGTAGTTTTGAGCCGATACATCCAGTATATCCTCTTCCCTAAAGATCTCTTTCAGTGAAGGATCTATCCGTAAGAGGTCTTCTATTTCTCTTTCTCTAGAACTGGCAGGGAGGGGCGCTGTCATTGTAGAGGGTACAGAGATTAGAGGACTTCCCCCTGCTCCCGCAGCAGCTCCTGATGAAGGACTAGTGGGGCTTCTTCGCCTCATGATTGCCTGACAGTACTCGTTAAGAATAGGATCGAAAGCTCCCCTACTCGTATCATCCCTTCCTATCCCCTCTGCAAAATCTTCCCATTTAATATATCCACTATAGTCTCCCGAACCATCTGTTTGGATTAATCCCATCAATGAAGGAATTCCACGTCCTCTAGCAATCTCATCAATGACTAAAGCTCGTACCAATACTCTAAAATCTGGACTCCTCTCAACATAGTGCTGTCCAAAACAAAAATCCTGCGCCGCAGTACTTGAAGGACGCATAAGATGGTAAACATGTCCATAAAGTGAGTCTTTATTGGCAGCAGATTGAATCCTTCCCTTTGAAAATTCAAGTAAACTACCCCCTGAATATCCCAGGGAGTCTAGCATTGACTGATTCGCTTGCATCCAACTAATCTCTGCGGCTGAAATCATAATAATATCCATTTATATTTTTAATTATACGTTAATTATATCAAAAAATAATAATTTTAATCAAAGTTTTAAACTATATTTATTATATCGAAACTATAATAAACCCAAGCCAATTTACATTAAATTCTTGAAAATTAGAAACTTAATGAAAATACTTAAAAAAAGGCGTAAATAAAAATGTAGCCCGGTTTAATAGTTATCTTCTTAGTAGTTAGGGACCTTTCCAACAACCGGTCTAACAGATGTTAGTTTGACTTAAATTATAAATATAATTATAATTATAATTATATTAAATATGGAGGTTCATTTAAATGGAAAGTGTAATTATTAATATGCGAGATGAGTGGCTCGATCTCTCTCCCTCTTCTACAAGACGAGAAAATCTTAGTCAAACCCTAACTGACCTATGCTACGACATACTATCCCAAGATTCAGCTTCGGGAGAGCTTCATACACTAGCAACGAGCACCATATCAATAATATATGGAGAAATCAGCTCCGACACAGGTGCAGGTGCAGGTGCAGGCACTGATATTCCCTCTTTAAAGCGCATGCAGGAGCTAGTAAATCAATTTACTTCAATGGCAACTACTTCCGAGCGGTTATCCCCCGAGCAACTTAGGGAACTTGATCAGTTAACAGACAAATGTAAAAGAGCGCTAGATGACTGTTCGCTGGGAGAAACGACCCGCTTCATGATAGAGCTATCCAAGTTACAAAAACTTGACCCAAGAGTGCCTATCGCTCTTCCCCCTACACCTGAACCTACTCCACAAGAACGGATTGGTAAATTATTAGATGATAGGATAGGTGTCTATAATACAGAATTCCATAAACTTTCAAAAGGTATCCACGACAACTGCAGTCGTCAAATTTTTGAAACCTACTTTACAAATGGAGGGAGAGTAGGATCCATAATGATCAATGGAACAACCATAACAACTCCTTCTCGCCTGATTGGCTTGCTAAATACCATCGGAGAAGAAGACAATACCTCGATTGCAATCCTTGACTGGGATAGGTTTGCTGCAGCTACTTATACTCAGCTGTATGGAGCCTAGAATCCACCCCCTCCTGTAAAAAAAAGGGGGGGGAATGAGGTATAAAAAATTCAGTTATCAAAAAATCCTAAAGTCGAGTCGGTGCTCCCCTTGGTAAATTTTCAAAACGCTGGGAAAGGGAATGCGATCATTGCAGAAAGATGGTTAGCATGGGTTGCTCATCCATATATGTGATAAAAATAACCACCGAGCACACCGAGAGCACCGAGTGGGACCCTTAGAAAC
>JAGOSM010000022.1 GCA_018062315.1 Simkaniaceae bacterium
AAATGTTCCGGAGATTTTCCATATTTAGCAGTAAGCGATGCAAGAAATATTCGGCTAGCTCCTAGACTATGTACATGTCGGTACATTGTTTTACTTGTACAGGCTAAATTCATGGCAAACCTCATCACGACAGGTATATCAGCCTCGTTGCGAATCCCTTCGCTACCCGTCATCAGGTTGAGCTTGGATAAAATGATTCCTATGGCTTCTGAGGGAAGATGTTCTATTGTCATTGGTGTCATCAAAACCTTAAAATGTAAAAAATTTTCTTTTATCGGTTACGGCTCTCATCAGCTTGCCGGGGATAAGTTAAGGACAGCTGCTACCTGACTGAACTTATTCTTTTTAATCCAAAGATAGCGTGGTTTTTGAATGCCAGGGGTTCCTTCTTCCTTCCAATCATCAGAACATGTTATGAATCTAGATATGCCAGTCAGAGAGGCTAACACTTGAATCAACGTGTCTTCTTCCCGAAAGAAGGGTCTTTCTTTCATCAAGAGAATATAATCCTCTTCAGACCTGATGTCGCGGATACTTGGATAATCCTTAAGCTGAGCAAATTTCCAATGACTTCCAATCTGTGAAAGGATCGAACTATAGGCTGTTGAAAGTGTTGCAAGGTCAATTTCGGAAGGATCTTCCGATAACTCTATCCCTTGTCCTAAATTGATCCCGTCTTCATCATCGAGCTGGTAGTTGCCAAGACCAAAGGTGGTTATATAACCCTTTGCTTGACTTGTTTTATGTAGCAGTTCTACAACACGTGCAAAAGATAAATTTTCCAGGACCAGCACTTTGGTCGGTTGACTCAACAGGGAGCCTGTGCCGGAAAAAGCGGGTTGCTGTTTTAGTCGATCAACAACGCTTATGGCCCATGGAATAATTTCAGCAGAGGTGCTAAATGAAGCTGTTTCAGTCATACATGTGGGTCGAGCCCTTTTCCTAGATCGGGGCTTAAGACAAGGATCGCTTCCTGAGCTGTCTATTTCTAGTAATTCCCAGATTTTTGTAATGGTCCCATGGCTATGGGTATCTCCCTCCTTTTCAGGCCAAGCTGCTTTAGGTAGAGCTTCTCCATTAATTGCATTAATTTGATAAATACTACAGATCCCGCATACAGAAGTCTCGACAACTATCTGGGACTCTTTGTAACGCTCCATTTTTGCTTTTGAAATTGGTCTAACCTGGTTATGAGAGAGTTTTCGTATCGTGTCAGGAGCTTCAGTGGCAAGGGGAGGGACTGCAAGTATAGAACAGCGGGCTCCTTCGAAGTCAGAGGATGTCAATCCCTTAAATGTAGCCCCAAGTCGCCTAATCAAGAGTTCCGAAACAGAGAAGGGAGCGTAGCCGCTACAGCCACTAAAACGGCCACCAACCCCCAATAAGGCGATCTTTCCAAAAGGGGTACCTAAGTAAGAGGGGCCCCCGTCATTAAATAGAAAAAATCCATTCTGAGTTTTGCAGTAGAAAGGATTAGGGGGTGGGCAATCAGATTCTTCTTCAGAAAGAGCAATAGCTAACCCCGCTTCTTTCGCTTCCTTTTTAACATGGGTGATAAGTGTATAAATAGCTTGAATGACTTCGTAGTTTTTCTTATCTCCATTTTTCTGAATCGTATCCCAAAGAAATCGACGAGCTCCCTCTGTATCTAATTCAGCCGCAAAATATTCTGGAGGTTTTTTATATTTAGCAGCAAGCGATAGAAGAAAGATTCGGTTAGCACCTACGCTATGTACATGTTGGTACATTATTTTACTTGTACAGGCTAAATTCATAGCAGACCTCATCACGACAGGTATGTCAGCCTCATTGAGAATACCTTCGCTGCCTGTTATCAGATTTAGCTGAGATAAAATGATTCCTATGGATTCTGAGGAGAGATGTTCTATTGTCATTTTTAAGCCTATCGTTAAGATATTGTTGTGTGATTATGAGGTAGTGTTGTAGATAATTGCAATGATATCGTGACAGCTAGGCAAATTAAGAAATCGAGAGTTAGTAATTAATTTAAAAAAAGATTTTACTATTTTAATTGCTAATAACACCTCGCGTCTTTATGATCCTTAAATAAATGAGGTTTGATAATGAGTATTGTATTAAATAGCGGTGTATCGAGTTCTATGGCCCCTATAGATGAGGTAGTTCAAAAATTAAAAACTCTCAAGCAGGGGTGGATTTTTCGTCCTGATACCACCTTAGTGCGTCAGCTAAAAGAGATGCAGGCTTCTGATTTGAAAACCGTATTAACACAGTGTTTTTCTGAAATGATCCAGGAGGGGACGATGACAGATTCTCCTGCTTTTTTAAGCCGCTTAGCAGAGGTTGTTCCTCTTGAAAAACTAGAGGGGAATGCTGGGGATATTTTACGAGAGGCTCAAGGAATGTTTCAGGAAGCAAAGCTTTATCTTGAATTAACTCAAGAAAAAATCTCGCCTACTCTTAAATCATATGCTCTAGGTCTTCTTAATGGAATTCTTGCCGCCCTTGAAAGCTTGATCAATGCTTTTGGAATAGGAGATTTTTTTAAACCAGCAGAAAATGAAATTCAGGCGAGTATGAAGTCTCAAAAAATCATGACCCTCTTAAGTTTATTTAGCATGCTTACTTCCATGGCACTTTCTCTGATTGGTCTCGCTACAGGAGGACTGATTATTGGTGGGGTGCTTCTTGGTATTTCAGCGCTGAGTCTTCTATGGCCTTATATTAAACCTTTACCGACACATCTCCCTATGCAGTCCGAGAATTGGACAAAGGAAGTGAGGAAGGGGGGAGTTATTGCTCCTGGAAGAAAAGAATCTCTCGATCAAATCGCGGCTATTATGAAGAGGAATCGCCACTCGATTTTGGTTGGGCCGTCGCGAGTTGGAAAAAGTTTGACTGCAAAGGCTTTTGCTCAAGCAGTCGAAAGGGGTGATTATCCAGAACTCCAGGGTAAAGTCGTTTTCTGCCTTAATACAGCAGACCTTACAGGGAAAACAACCACATGGATGGGAGATGGGAATGTTTTAAACAGAATTAGCGCTGCTATGGGACGTCACCGAAAGGATGTGATTCTTGTACTCGACGAGATTCATATGGCGTGTAAAAATAATGAGAAAATAGGCGAGCAGCTGAAAACCTTTTTAGATGAAGGGGGGGAATTTCCTCATGTGATTGGGATTACAACAGAAGAGGAATATGACGCTCATGTAAGACCTAACTTTGCTTTCTCACGTCGGTTTGATAAAGTCGTTATTTCCAATACAGGTGAAGCGGAAACCTTGAAGGTTTTAAGTGATAAGCTTTTGGGAAGTAAGGCAAAGCCCCTTGTGGAACCAGGCGCCCTTTTACACCTTTACCACAAATCACAGGAGGATGGACCCGTAATTCAACCTACAACAGCGTTAACACTTTTAGAAAAATGTATCCAACAGACAACGCCTACTCAGAGATCTTCCGCAGATCAGCGCATCGCAGCTTTAGCAACGCAAATTTTATCCCTTCGCTCTCAAGCTGCCACGCTAAGAGGAAGCCATCCCCCACTCTCTGATGAAGTTGATGAGTTAGAAACAGAAATGGCCACTCTCCGTCAAGCGGCCCTTAATGAAAAGAATCAGCTAAAACAACTTTTCAAAACTAAAAAGGTTTTTGATCGAGTGGCGAAAGCAACCTACTCCTCAGCCATCAAACTTTCTCAAGAGGCGAGTGAAAAAGAGACAAAACAGTTTGTGCTTCTTCATGAGTTTTTATCACCCCTCCTGGAAGCTCATATTAAGCGAAAAGCCACTGAGTTAAATGCTCAGTTTGTGATCACGCCAGACCTGATTGATGAACAAAGTGCAATCGCTTGATTACAAGTGATTTGTGATATTTTTCCGTTGATTTTATCTGTTTTTGGATAAAATTACCCCCATAAAATACCCAATTTGGTGCAATAAAGGGATGAAAAGATTTATTGAAGACGAGCTAAAACAGTGGAAAAAAAGATCCTTTAAGAATGCCTTTACTGGTGCGGGGGCAAGGCAGGGAGGGAAGAGCTTTACCATAGAAAAGTTTGGCACAGAAAATTTTGCTCAAACTGTCGAGGTCAACTTTGAGCTTAAGCTCCTTTTGGAGTGCGTATTTGTAGCGCGCCGCCTCAGAAATCCCATCCTATTATTACGATTCCCTTCTACATTGTCAGTCAGCTAAAAAAAAATGCCTCTTAACCGAGGCCTTACAAAACACGTGAAAAATTTGTTTGTCCAGGGATACAAGTGACAGCCGACAGGAGGAACGATTTGCAGGATATAACGATATGAATGATGGAAAAAAAATAAGCTAAACGGGCCAGCCCGTTCTTATCGTGTTTCTTTAAATTATTTTTGTCGTGCACAAAGGGTTCTTAGCTGCTTATACTCAGGTTGTCGAGCTCATTTACAAATTGGTCAAGAGTGATGGAGCTTTTCTTTGAGACATTTTCAAAGAGCCCCTTCCAGTCCTCTTCCTCAAAATATACTAAACGAGAGTGACTGATCTGTTCTTTATCGACTGGAATGAGTTGACTCAAAAGAGCCTCTAATCGAGGAAAAGAATAGGGATGCAGGCGGTAAAATTTTAAAAGAGTGATCCCGAGAGTTGTGAGATCTTTTTGAATAAGATCAGGGGTTATAGGTTCAAGGTGGTAAATATCTATGATTTGAGCCCCCTTGCCCCCCTCTTTTCGATTGACAATCAGGAAATTTTCGAGAGAAAGATCTGTATGTACCTGCCCCCGAGCATGAATAAATTGTACTGCTTTTGCCATATCAGAGATAATGCGGAAGAATTGAGGGCTTTCTTCTTCAGGAGAAGGGGATTCGCGACATATATCACAGCCGTAAGAAAAGGCATCTTTTTGTCCCTTATCTTTGTAAATTAAAAGAGGGTGCATTCCTGTATGGACACTCCAACGAGGAGGAGGTTCGATGAGAGGCGAGCCTTCTCGATAAAGAGGCGACGGTTGTTTAGATCGCGATTCTAGTTCAGTTTGCCCTTCTTTATAATAAGAAGGATCATCAGTTGGTGCAAGGTAAAGTACCGGTTTTGCTTTAAATGGATAAGGATTGACCATAAATCCCTGTTTGGCTTGGATGGTAGATCCCTCTCTAGGAGAGGCAGTTTCAATCCCTGCATAAATTTCATCTCCTGGAAGGAAGAGTTTGTCTTCTGCAATAGAAAGACACATAAGTTCTGCAGAATTATGTTCCCAATACAAAGCAGAAGGGGATCCCGCCTGCTGCCATTTTGTCAGGATAAAGGCAATACGTTCCTCAATGGTAGGAATAGAAAAAAGGGGATGAATTGGCCTGTGGATAGGGTGTAAAGGTGGCAGGGCGAACATAAAATTCAACTCCATATAACTTTACACAAACTTTACCATTCTTTCTTTTATTAAGGAAGAGAAGAAGGAGGGGAAATTTTAGAGTGGGTCTCTTTTACCTTAAGTAAAGATAGAAGTGAAATGATTAAAGTTAATGGAATAAGTAAAAAGGCAGTTTGATAAGAGCTTGTCGAAAAGATGCGAGCTCCATCAACTAAAGTGCCTCCCCAGCAAAGATCTAAGATTTTGCCTGCTAAAAGATCAGCCCCTGCTCCAAAAAGAGCCTGAAAAGCATTCATAAATCCCACGGCTGTTGCTGCAAGGGAGACTTTATTGCTCTCTCGAATGATCGTAAAACAAAGAAGAAAGCTGCTAATGAAAAATCCAAATAAGAAAAGAAGCAGCCCGAGATAAGAGGAGGCTCCTGCAGGAAAATAAATAACGGTTGAAATCGCAAGTAACGCAAAAAAGGTTCCGTAGAAAATGACCACTTTCCGTCTTCCGATCCAATCAGAAAACCAACCGAGTAGGGGCGATCCAATGGCCATACCAATAAAAATTAAAGAAACGGATTGAGCTGCAAGATTGGTTGAAAGTTGATACGCCTCAGAAATAAAAGAAACCCCCCAAAGGCCTCCGAAAATCATCACAGGGGCAAAAGAAAATCCCCCATAGATCGAAATCCACCATGACTCTTTTTTCGAAAGAATTTCCTTTAAACTCTCCTTAAGGGAAACTTTTGCTGGAACTAAAGCCTTATCGATTCGGTGATCCGGTGCTTTGTCTCTGACAATAAACCAGAAGAGAATCGCTAAAAGGAATCCCGCAAGGGCAATTGTTTCGATGGCTTGATGCCATGACACTGCCTTAATAAAGGCAGCAAGAGGAGCCTGCCCCCCAACAGCACCGAGCATCGCCACGCTCATCATGAGCCCTGTCATGAACGCAAATTGACGGGGAGGAAACCAGTTAGCGGTGAGTTTTAAACAGTTAACCACAGCAAATGCAGCTCCTACTCCCATTGCAAAACGAGCAAATCCCGCTACCATCACTGTTGTTGCATTGGCAAATACAAAGCTTCCAAGAGCACATAAAGCAATAGAAATCGTCGTCACTTTCCTCGGGCCAAAACGATCGATGAGAATCCCTGCCGGAATTTGTAAAAGAAGATAGGCATAAAAATAACAAGCAACGAGATTGCCGAGCTGTACCCCGTTAATATGAAAGGAACTCATGAGGGTGGTTGTCATTACGCTCGGGGAAACCTCTAGAGCATATTTATAAAACATAAAGAAGGCACTTAAAAACCAAATAGTCCATGCCTGAATAGGATAACGTAATTTGGTGGATTCGATGTGACTCATAAATTAATAGCCCTTTTTTATTAACATCTCATATGAATTAATTATTATAAATAACTAATTTATTTTGATGGTAATTTTGAGATCACATCAGTCTCAAGTTTAGAGGGGTCTTGAGGGAGGGCATAGAGAAGACGATGGGAAATTTTATCTTTTTCAATCGTCAGTGAATTTTGATCAAAGCGGATCAGAGACACTCCCCGTTTTGAAGCTGCAATCCGAATACGAGTCATGTGGTAGAGCCATAAGGCTGGTGGGGGAGGGGGGCCAAACCGATCTTTAAGCTCTGCAAAAATGAGATCCACCTCTTGAAGTTCTGTTGTTTCTCCCAAACGGTGGTAAATCTCGATTCGAAGAGAGGTCTCTTCAATATAAGATTTAGGTAAGGTAGCATCAAAGGTAAATTCCAACCTCGTTTCTAGGAAGGAAGGGGCCTGATTTTTCTTGAGAGCATCAATGGTCCGTTTTAAAAGCTTGCAATAAAGATGGAAGCCGATAGAGGAGACATGTCCCGATTGTTTGACCCCAAGGATATCCCCAGATCCTCGGATTTCGAGGTCTCTCATCGCAAGCTTCATTCCTCCTCCAAATCCGGAGGTTTCTGCGAGCGCATCGAGCCTTTTACGAGAGATTTCACTGAGGGACCGATTTTTAGGAACAAGGAAATAGGCATAGGCAGGGCGGTTCCATCTCCCCACCCGTCCTCTCAATTGATACAGATCAGCAAGACCATACGTATCTGCTCGATCGATAAAAATGGTATTGGCGTTGGGGATGTCAATTCCACTTTCGACAATGGTCGTTGCCACCAGGATATCGACCTGTCCCTGTTTAAACGCATGGAAGATTTCATCAATCCCTTCGGGGTCCATTTGTCCATGGACGACAGCCACCCGCGCTTTTGGCATCAGCTTTTCAAGAATTTCTGCAGTTTGGTAAATCGATTCGACCCTGTTATGGATAAAATAGACTTGCCCACTATGAGACATCTCACGGGTAATCCCATTCTGGATGAGGGCATCATCTCTTTCTGCAATGAGTGTTTTAATGGGGAGGCGATCTTGGGGAGGGGTATTGATGACAGAAAGATCTCGCGCTCCAATTAAAGAAAAATAGAGGGTGCGGGGAATGGGGGTTGCAGACAGGGTGAGGGTATCTACTCCCACCTTGAGCTGCTTCAGATGTTCTTTTGCCCGGACTCCAAATCGCTGTTCTTCATCGATAATGATGAGGCCCAGATTTGCAAAAGAGAGGTCTCGACTGATTAACTTATGAGTCCCAATGATAATATCGATGGAGCCTGCTTTTGCCTCTTCAACCGTCTTTTTAGCTTCCTTTGCTTTCACAAAGCGGCTTAAGACTCCAATCCGGATAGGAAAATCTCTCATCCGTTCTTTAAATGATTCGTAGTGTTGCATGGCAAGAACGGTGGTTGGCACCAGGACGGCCACTTGTTTATGCCCATCCATGACCGCTTTAAAGGCAGCTCGCATGGCAACTTCGGTCTTTCCATATCCCACATCGCCGAGAAGGAGCCTGTCCATGGCTTTATCTCTTTCCATGTCGGCTTTAATATCGGCTGTTGCATTGAGTTGATCTTGGGTTTCAACAAAGGGGAATTCTTCCTCAAAGAGGGTGACATCCTCTCCATCTGGAGGATAAGCAAACCCTCCAGAGACCTCTCTATTGGCTTGCCATTCGAGGAGATCTTGAGCATAACCTACAATCGCGGTTTGTACTTTAACCTTTGCCTGGTGCCATTTTGTGGTCCCCAGTTTATGAAGCTGAATACTCTCTCCCTCATGTCCAATATAACGAGACACCAAGTGAGCTTGGGAGAGAGGGGCAAAAAATTTCCCCCCTTCCGCATATTCAATGATCATAAATTCGGTTTCTTGGCCGAGGTGATTGATCTGTTTTTCAATCCCTAGATATTTGCCAATTCCGTGATGGAAATGAACAACGAGATCTCCCCCTTTGAGTTCATGAAAATCAGAGGGGGGAGTATGGTACGTATTTCTCCACTTATTGCGGACCAGTTTATGGCGACCCGTGTGCTCACTATAAGGGTAGTAGAGGGTCTCTTTCTCAATAAAACCACTGGAAAGATAACCCCTTACAAAAATAGCATGAGGGGGAGCAATCGCTCGCAGTGTTTTTTCTTCTCCCTCAGATCCCGCAATCAGAAAGACCTCTTTGTATTCAGAGAGAAGGTCTAGGCTGAGTATTTTCAAAAAAGGAGAGGGGGTTCTTTCTGCTGGCAAGGGGCGGTTGAACATTTCAAGAGATTCAAGGTGGTGTGAAGCAAAAAAGAGTTTGTCTTTTGTTTTCTCATAAAAGGGATGGAAGGGGAGTGATTTAAGGGCAACCATCTGATCTTCTATTTTCAAGAGATCATCGAAGACAACAAGAGGATCTTTCAGGTAGTCAAGAAGGGAACACTCACTTCTTTCAAAAGCAGGAGGGATAAAAATGGAGGCAACCTTCCCCGTCGATTTTTGAGAAACGGGATCATAGGTGCGGATGGAATCAATCACATCATCAAAAAAATCGATCCGAACAGGGTCGAAGGCAGAGAGAGGAAAGACGTCAATAATGCCCCCTCGGATGGCAAAATCTCCCTTATCGGCAGCCACAGCTCTTCTTTTATAGCCGAGTTCAGTAAGAAGTTCAGGGATAGAAGAGAAGGGGGCTGAGTCGCCTACTTTAAAAAGAAACCACTCTGTTTTTTTTCCGGGGACTCCCTGAAGGGCTCCTTGAAGCGAGGTGAGAATAATCTGGGGTTTTTGATGTTCTGCAAGGGCGTGGAGAATTTCAAGACGGCGCCCTACAATGTCAGGACTTGGGGCTATCGATTCTTCAGGGAGAGTCTCCCAAGCAGGAAAAAGGTGGACCCCCTCTTTGTAGAAAAACTTGATGTCTTCATAGAGCTGAGAGCTGTCGCTGATGACAAGAACAGAGCGCTTTTCTCTTTTTACCCAATCCGTGATCAGTTTTGCTTTTTCGGCATCTTGGAGAAGTTCATAGAGAGGATAGGAAAGAGGAGATGGCATGGTCGATTCCCTGAAGGTGAGTTCCTCCCGCTTGAGCGGTGTCTTTTTTTCCGCCTCCTCCTCCTTGAATGAGGGGGGCGAGTTCTTTAATTAAAGTATTAGCATGAATCCCTTCTTGAATGAGATCGTCACTCACCCGAATAAAAAGGTGGCATCTGCCCCCTGAAATGCTGGTGAGGAAAACAATCCCCGATTTTAAAACGGTTCCAAGGTGGGCTGCTAATGGGGGAAGTTCGGCAGGATCAAGAGAGAGCTTTGCTGTAATCACCGATTTTCCACGAATCACTTGGACTTCACGTGCAAGTTTTTGTTTAAGGTGATCTAGAGCTTCTTTTTGGAAAATCCGGACTTTTTCTTTTGCTTCTTTGCATTCGGCTTGAAGATGCTCAAGAGCCTCTTCGAGCTTGGGGAGGGGCGTTTCTAATTTTTCAGCAAGCTGAAGGAGTCTTTTTTTCTCGTGATACATGAGGTCAATCGCAAAAGATCCGGTGATGGCTTCAATACGACGCACCCCTTTTGCAATGCTCGATTCTTTTGTGATGCGGAAAAGGCGGATCTCGCTTGTTGAAGTGGCGTGAGTTCCTCCACAAAGTTCCTGAGAGAAGGAGCTGACAGCAACGAGTCTGACAACTTCTCCATATTTATCGCCAAAAAACTGTTTAATAGCAGGGTTTTTTTGCACCTCTGTTAGAGGAAGCTCTTCTGTAGTAATTTCATGCTGCTGTTCAATTTTGTCATTCACAAGTTTTTCGATAGCTAGGAGTTCTTCCTCTGTAATGGATTTGTGATGGTGAAAATCAAAACGGAGGTGATCCCAATCGACAAGAGATCCTGCCTGTCTGATGTGAGGACCAAGAACCTCTTGAAGAGCAAAATGGAGGAGATGCGCTGCTGTATGATTATTTGCAATGGAGGAGCGTCTTGCTTTATTGACTTGAGCAAGGAGGGGCTCTCCTAGCATCAGAAATCCCTTTTCAAGCGTTCCAATATGAGCAGTTATTCCAGGGAAGGGAGCTTTTGTGTCTTCAACAGTGAACAGGGCCGTTTGGTGAGTTAAAGTTCCTGTATCACCCACCTGCCCCCCTTTTTCTGCATAAAATGGAGTGCGATTTAAAATGATAAGACCTTGCGTGCCACTATCCATAGACTCAACAAATTGATTGTTGACGATCAAGCCAATAATTGTTCCTTCTTCTTCTATTGAGGTATACCCTGTAAATTCAGAAGTCCCGTGTGTTTTTTCAAAATTTTCAAAAAGATTGGTCTCTACTTTATCGTGTGCTCCTTTTCTCGCAGCACGAGACCTCTCTTTAGCTTCTTCTTCAAGGAGGCCATACTGTTCGATATTGACGGTGAGGTTGGCATCTTTGGCGATCAAGAGGATTTCTTCAAGAGGGAATCCATAGGTATCTTTGAGTTTAAACGCATCGTCCCCGCTGATGGAATGGCTAGAAGATTCAATAATCGAATTGAGGAGATTTCCTCCTCTCTTGAGAGTTTTTAAAAAACTTTCCTCTTCTATAGTTAAGAGTTCTGCTATCCGGTTTTCGGAACTTTTAAGTTCCCTGTATTCATGCCCCATTGTATCGATTAGCCTGGGGAGTAGGCGTGCAAGGAACGGTTTTTCAAAGCCGAGAAGGCGTCCGTACCGTACAGCTCTTCTTAAAAGTTTACGGAGGACATATCCCCGATCGAGATTGCTCGGTTGGGCCCCATCGCTAATTGCAAAAGCAAGAGCTCTGAGGTGGTCACTGATGACATGAAAAGCGGGCTGGTGTGCATATTTAATCTGAGAGAGGTTTTCTACTTCTGCAATAAGAGAGCGTAAAATATCGGTTTCAAAAACGGTATTAACCCCTTTTTTAAGCATCGCAACCCGTTCAAGACCAGCTCCTGTATCAATAGAAGGACGGGGGAGGACCGATTTTTGGTTGGGCCCTTCTTGATTAAATTGCATGAAAACGAGGTTCCAGAATTCAAGGTACCGTTCATCTCCTTCAAAAGCGGGTCCCCGATCAAAGAGAAGTTCGGAGCAAGGACCACAGGGCCCTGTATCTCCCATTTGCCAGTAGTTGTCTTTTTCCCCTAATTTTAAGATGCGGTCTTGAGGGAGAATCTGGCTCCATAGAGCATAGGCTTCATCATCTTCTTGGAAAACAGAGGCGTAAATTTTGGTTTTATCAAATTCAAAGATCTCGGTTGCGACATCCCAAGCAAAATCAATCGCCTCTTTTTTAAAATAATCGCCAAAGGAAAAATTGCCGAGCATTTCGAAAAAAGTCATATGGCGCGTTGTATGGCCGACATTGTCGAGGTCATTATGCTTCCCGCCAACCCGAATACATTTTTGTGAAGAAGCTGCCTGGGTGTAGGGTCTTTTACTCTTTCCTAAAAAAACATCCTTAAATTGATTCATTCCTGCATTGGTAAAAAGGAGGGTGGGATCGTCGAGGGGGACTACAGGAGATGACGCAACAAGGGTGTGTCCTTTACTTTTAAAATACTCTAAGAATTTGGACCGGATCTCTGCGATTAACATTTTTTTTAATTCCTTGAAGAATTATTATCCATCGACTAATTTCACTGCAATAGGAGTATGTCATAAATGGAAGAAGAGCTCAAGAAAACGTTAAGTAAGACGGCAGATACCATTCGTGGACTGTCAATGGAAGCTGTGCAGAAAGCGGATTCAGGTCACCCGGGCCTTCCGATGGGATGTGCTGAACTTGGAGCCTATCTCTATGGAGTGCAACTTAAACACAATCCCAAAAATCCGAAGTGGATTAACCGAGATAGGTTGGTCCTCTCCGCAGGACATGGTTCAATGTGGCTCTATTCTTGCTTGCATCTTTCGGGCTTTGCTTTGTCTATTGAAGAAATTAAACGGTTTAGACAGCTCCACTCGATTACACCGGGGCATCCTGAATACCACGAAACACCAGGAGTAGAGTCAACTACAGGGCCGCTCGGGCAGGGGGTTGCCAATGCAGTAGGGCAGGCGCTTGGTCTTAAAATGTTAGCTGAGAGATTTAATCGCCCAAATCACACGATTTTTGATAGTAAAGTCTATACGCTCGCTGGGGATGGGTGTTTGATGGAAGGGATCAACCACGAAGCTTGTGGCTTAGCTGGGCATCTTCAGCTTGATAATTTAGTTTTGATTTTTGATTCAAATAAAATCACCTTGGATGGCCCCCTTTCTCAATCGGGCTCTGAAAATACAGAAGGAAGATTTCGGGCTTATGGTTGGGATGTCATTTCCATTGATGGGAATGATCTTGATGAAGTGGAAAAGGCATTTAAAGCAGTGAAATCCAAACAAACAAAACCAACTCTCATCATTGCACACACCATTATTGGGAAAGGATCGCCTCATAAAGCGGGATCTCATACAGCCCATGGATCTCCTCTTGGAGTAGAAGAGGTCGAGCTTGTTAAAAAGGCTTTAGGGCTTCCTGAGAAAGATTTTTTTATTCCGAGTCAAGTGGCGAGTTTTTTTAGAGAAAAGCTTCCTAAAGATCAAATGGCAGAAGATGCGTGGAATAAAAACTTTGCCGCATGGGGAGCTGCTAACCCCGATCTTCTGAAAGAATTTGAGGTGATGCAAAAACAGGTTCTTCCTGCAAATCTTGAAGAGATTCTCGATAAAGTCACCATCAAGAGCCCGATTGGTTTGAGAAGTGCTTCGCAAGCTTGTTTAGAGGTGCTTGGTAATGAGCTTCCTTTCCTCATTGGGGGATCTGCAGACCTTTCTGGCTCTGATTGTACGATGATGAAGCAATTTCCTTTAGTTACTCCAGGAAATTTTGCGGGAAGGAACATTAAATTTGGGATCCGAGAATTTGGTATGGCAGCTGCCGCAGCAGGGCTTTATCAAACGCAGATGTTTAGAGTGTATGTGGGGACTTTCCTCACATTCTCTGATTACATGCGGAATGCAATTCGTCTTGCCGCTTTGTCCCATTTTCCGACGATTTTTCAATTTACACATGATTCCATTTTCCTTGGAGAAGATGGACCTACCCATCAGCCGATAGAGCATGTGATGAGCTTGCGTTGCATGCCGAATCTCTATGTCTTCCGCCCTGCGGATGCAAATGAGGTGAAAAGGGCCTGGGCAGTGATTTTACGACTTAAAAATCCCGCAGCGTTGATTCTTAGCCGTCAGAAACTTCCAGAATATGAACATACCAAAATTGCGTGTAAAGAGGGAGTGGGAAGGGGAGCTTACATCTTGAAGAAAGAGGGAAGAAAGCCCGATTTTACCCTTTTTGCGACAGGATCAGAAGTATCTCTTGCAATGGATGTGTCGGTTGCCCTTGAGAAAATGGGAAAATCGGTACGGGTTGTTTCAATGCCTTGTTGGGAGCTTTTTGAAGAGCAGCCCATTCCTTACAAAGAATCGGTCGTTGGAGGGGATTTAGGAAAGAGAGTTTCTATTGAAGCTGGGGTTGCAATGGGTTGGAGTCGTTGGATTGGCCATGAAGGCATTTCGATCGCCATGGATACGTTTGGTCTTTCTGCGCCGGCCGCTGATTTGCAAAATGAGTTTGGATTTAATGTTGAAGCTATCCTCGAACGTATTCTTTGATGCTCTTACTTTCCAAAATCGGGATCGTCCCCCAGTTTGGTTGATGCGCCAGGCTGGGAGATACATGCCTCAATATCAAAAATTGAGGAAAAAATACTCGCTTGAGGAAATGTTTCACAATAAAGGGCTCATTGCTGATGTGACATTACTCCCTGTAAATCACATTGGAGTAGATGCAGCGATCCTTTTTTCTGATATTTTACTTATTTTAGAGGCGATAGGGTGTTCGGTGACTTATGAGGGGGGGATTTCGGTTAAAATAGGAGATTCTCCTTTTGATCCGGCCCCACTTAAACCAGCTCTCGAGGCGATTCGCCTTTTAAAACGGGAGTTGAAGGTCCCTTTGATTGGGTTTGCTGGAGGGCCTTATACAGTTGCAACCTATTTAAAATGTCCAATTACTCCGGAGCTTTTACAAAAAATTACCGATGCTACTCGTCTTTATTTAGAGATGCAAATTGATGCAGGGGTGGACGTGATTCAGATTTTTGATTCTTGGGCAGGGACTTTGCCTCCTGAGGTTTTTGAAGAGATGAGCCTTAAATACCTAAAGCAGCTCGTTCCCCTTGAGGTGCCTACACTTCTCTTTACTAGAGGATCCTGTCGTTATGCAGAGGCTTTAAATGGGCTTGGGGCGACAGGGATTAGTTTGGATAGTGAGAAGTCCCCTGAAGAGATTCGGTGGAGGTTGCCAAATACGGTGCTTCAAGGAAATCTGGATCCAGAGATTCTGAAGATGCCTAAGGCGATTATCAAATCCTATGTTGGGGTGATGATGAAGCGGATGAGGCGGGACCGCGGATATATTGTAAACCTTGGCCACGGGGTGTTGCCAGATACTCCCTATGAGAATGTAAAGTATTTTGTTCATCTTGTGCAGGATATTTTTGCAAAAGACTATCTGTTAACCTGATCCCTAACCGTAACCGTAACCGATAAAAAAAATTTAAAATCGGTTACGCATACGGGAGCGGTTACGGTTACGGACGAGAGAGAATCTTTAAATACACTATAGTGATTTAAATTTTCTTTTGCACAAATCGCTCCTCGACAATTGAAAATAAGATAGTTCGTTTCACCCCAGGTCTGCCCCAATTATTCTACTGTTGATAAAAAGGCCTCTTTGAACTCAGTTGCATGCTGTAAAAAAATATCTACAACCGAAGCTTTGATATCCGCATCAGCGACAATAAAATCATCAGTTATACCAGGAACTGTCACAGCTATAAAAATATCTTCTACCGAAGCTTCAACAAGCCCCATCTCGTGCTCTAAGATCCCTTTTCTTAATTGAATCCCTTTAACCACCAAAACATCTTGCGTTTGATTGATTAGCTCGTCATAGAGCTTTAAAGCTTGCTCTTTCCTATTTTCTCTCCAATGGACATCCGCAGTTATAAGAGTGGTCATAAATTGCATCCGATAATCGAGCTGTTGCTGCTGTCCAAAACAGGTCGCCACCAGCATCATGAAGGGAAAAATAAATTTCATGGATATGGTCTCCTTATGATTTTACAAAAAAAAAGAGGTGTGTACCTTCTTCGGAAAATGAATCATCGCATGAAAAATATTTTTTTGTTAATATTTATTCTGTGTGCTTCAATCTGCTATGGAGAAACACAAGAATCCCTAGAGAAGGAAGCTGAAGTGAAACTTGATCGTTCTATCGAACATCTCCAGCTAAGCGCGCTTGGCTTTGGTTTGGGATTATTGGAATTTTTTCGAGGAAGTCCAATTTCAGGGGCTGTAGCTATTGGCGGTGCAATAACAGAAGCTAAAACTTCAGTATGCGACTTTCTGGAAGCTTGCGAATTATCGGAACAAGCACGGGGAATGGATCCTGAAAGCTGGGGGAATAGAGAGTATGACCATCACTGATTATTTTTTATTGTTTTTACCTTTAATGGTATCGATCTATTTTTTATACCTGTTAAAAACAGAGCAAAAATTTAGAGGATCTCGCGGATTTACCTCGGCAATTTTTTTAGCATTATTCATACATAAAATATCTCCTATTATTACAAAATGGATAACAACTACTTTTCTATCACACTAATAGAAAAACCCCTACACATAGGGCGCTTTAAATTTTCTTTTACTTTGAATTGTCTTGTTCAGGATTTTTTTGCAAAAGACTATCTGTTAGCCTGATCCCTATCCCTATCCCTATCCGTAACCGTAACCGTAACTGATAAAAAAAATTTAAAATCGGTTACGCATACGGGAGCGGTTACGGTTACGGACGAGAGAGAATCTTTAAATACATTTCTAGTTACTATATATAAATTTATTTACACTGCGATGTAAAACTATTTATGGTATAATCTATAATAAATTTAATAAAAACAGGGGCCATTATTATGATAGCTGCAGATTCTGATTTAGAATTAATGCGCCGAAGAATAAGCGAAGATGCATGGGGAAAGGTGTATGACCCCAGCGCCGTTTATGCATTATCTAATGCTGATCTTGCAGGATTATCTGAAGAGCAAAAAAAGAGGTGTTATGAGGCGGCGTTCTCTGCATCTCATCCCATGATCTATGCTCCGTCAACAGAACCTCTAGCCCCTTATACTTTGAATTTTCTTTGGGTGAATTTGAATCCACAAGATCGGGTGACTCAGATTGCCCAAAACATCTTTGGAGATGGGATAAATGAGCTAGAAAATCATCCATTAGAGGATGACAGAGAAACGCAAAAAACTTTTATGTATAAATTACGCAAATGGGGCGAACTCAATCCAGGCAGAACAATTAATCTTTGGTATGACAGCGCTCTTGTTACAGAAAGGGCACGAGCAAATACTTGGGCTGCACTGCAATCAATCAGTGAAAAGACGGATGCAACTCTTCTCCTAAGAGACGTGCGTGCATTACCCAACATCCCTCTTGCACTCGTCCCTACCCTCCATCCAGGAACACCTGTCTACTACCGTGTTGATCTATTAAAGGTATTGATTGCTCATTCTTATTTTGGGAGTGCTGAAGTGTCATATGCTGTAATCTCAGATATTGATGTAAGGCCTATGTCTGCTGAGCAATTATTTGATGTTAGAACTCTCGGTTATCTTACGAAGTATGGTTATGTTTTCACAAATGTTGGCACGTGTGGTATGGAGAACGGTTTTTTTGTAATGAAGACACAAGAAACTAAAGTTTATATGGGCGGTAGTGGAAGAATGGCAATAGTTCGAGAGGTATTCGAAAGAAAAGTTTTGGAGAGTCTTATCAAAGATCTTGATTCTTTGTATAAGCTAGATTCTCATGTCTACGACCTGTGGGAGAGGCTACTTAAATCCGAGACGATTTTCGGAAAGCTAAGGGATTTTTCCACAGTAGTAGAAAACGGAATAAGCTCCATGTGTGATCGCCCTCGTAAAGTAGTTCCATGTCCTCCTAGTGGTTTTAATGAATATATGCTACCCCCTGACGATCATCGCAGTGAAAAGTTCCGTTTCAAAGGAACTTGGGAGATGCCATACACTGTTCGGGGGCGAGCCTATCCTTCGAGTGAGGAAGTCCAGCTTTCTCATCTCATTGATTGGAGATGTGAGCCCCTACCTCCTATGGAAAACCCCTGTCCTCCGGCCATAGAAGGCGGTGCCCTTGATGAAGAGCTATCTGCATAGACCGGGTGGCACCGAAGCCTTTGAAGTGGGAGAAAACCGCACTTCAGTTGAGGGACCGATCATCCCTCGCTTTGAATAAGATAATAATTTATGAGGTTTGAATAATGTCAGAAATATCTAAGTTTATAGAAGTGCATTATGATGTTGTACGTGCTCCCGATGTGCCATTTGAAGATTGTAAAACATTTCTTCTTCCAGAAACGCATGACAGTGAAAGACATACAACTGTAAATGGTTTATTTATTTCAACATTCGCAACGCCAGAAAGTATTTTTTTGATGGAGGGGGTAGAGTCTTGTACATTTCCTTATAGTGATTCTGTAAAGCAACACCTATTATCTCGCGAATGCATTAAACCGGCAACTTCCCTTCGTGTTTTAGGCTGGGATATGAAAAATTTTTTTAGGACGTCTGTAGAGCATTATGACGCAGTAGCCCCGTTTTTTACATCCCATTGTGATAAAATAGCCTTAGGTTCTTTTGATTGGGAAGTAGCATTAGATAGATACTTGACAAAGGCATTAGGGGTTTTTGAGCTGGATCCGATTCAAAATGAACTATATACACGAGAAAACATCACTTATTTAAGAGAAACTTTTCACTCTTTTGGCATAGAACTTAATAAGATAAGCACTTCTGCACATAAAACAGTTTCTTCTCCTGAAGGAGCTGTGGAGCAATTGAAAGAGATTGGCGCTCAAATTGTTGCCAAGATAAATGATGGAAGAAGAACTATAATAGCTTCTACTTGGGATGAAAGAGTTTTATCAATGATTGAAACTCTTAGAAAAGTACACTCTGAAGAATGTTCAGGAAAAGTCTTTTTAATTGCGGGAAAAAGACATTTAATTCAGAAAGAGGGTGGAAGATATCCTCTAGAACCATTCACTGACTACCTTCGGTCAAGACCTGATATCGCAATCCTTAAAGTTAAAAAAACTCTTGATGGTCCGCACTTACCAGCGGGCGGTTGGGGGCATTGAACAGAGAATAGCCTCTGGGTTGCCTCCTGTTTCAAAACCAAAACGGGTCCCTCGATCATAAAGAAGATTAAATTCTACATAGTGGGCTCTTAGCATTTCTTGCTTTTTTTTATCTTCCTCGGTGTAAGGAGTATGGAGCCTTCGATTGTAAATAGGGAGAGTCGCTTCTAAAAAAGACTGGGCCGTTTGCTCCCAAAGATTCCAATCGTGGTCCTGATCAAAAAAAATTCCCCCAATTCCCCTTTCCTTATTCCGATGCTTGATGAAAAAATACTCAGCGGCTTGTTTTTTGAGGAGAGGATATCTTTCTCCACATGCTTTTTTGGCCGTCATATGGAAATGAAGCGCATCTTCTTCATACATAAAGCCCATGGGGGTTAAATCATACCCTCCACCAAGATGCCATCCTTGTGCTGTTTCAATATAACGGACGTTCATGTGTACGGTAGGGACATGGGGGTTTTGCATATGGGTAATTAAGCTGACTCCTGTGGCAAACAAATCATGGGTATGAATTGACGAAAAATTCACCGCCGCTTTTTCAAAATGCTTCCCTCGGAGGAGTCCGATTTCGCCCCCTCCCTTCACAGCGTGTTTCCAAGGCCTTCTTTCAAACCGAATTTCTTCAAAAGCTTCAAACTGCAAAATAATCTCTTCTCGAAGCTCTTTTAAAAAATGGAGGATTTCATCGCGTGTTTTCATTAGACTCTCCTTTAAAGAGGAATCTTATGAAAATAGGAATTTTAGGTGGAGGAATTTCTGGTCTTTCTCATGCTTTTTATCTGAAGAAAAAAGGGCATGATGTCACTGTATATGAAAAAACAGATGAGCTTGGAGGATGCATCAAGACTTCCTATGAGCCCTATTTTTTTGAGAGGGGGCCTCGCACCTTTATGGTGGATAGAGGGGAATCGCTGCTCCAGGTTATTCAAGAGGTAGGACTCTCTTCAGAGCTCATTTTTGCCACAAGAAAAACGAGATATCTCTATTACGGAGGTAAGCTGAGGGGGATCCCAAAACACTACCTGATACCTTCTCTTTTCTCTGAGTGGAGTAGGGCAAAAGGGGCTCCTGATGAGTCGATAGCTTCCTTTGGATACCGAAGATTGGGGAAAAAAGTGACCGACTATTTGCTGGAACCTATGACTCTCGGAATTTTTGCAGGAGATATACATAAGTTATCTGTGAAAACGTGTTTTCCTCAACTCAAAGAAATGGAGGAGCAGTGGGGATCTCTTTCAAGGGGTTTTTTAAATAGAAAAAAACAGAAAAAAGATGGACGTCTTTTTACTCTAAAAAGGGGAATGGGTTCTTTAATTCAGCGTCTTAAAGAAGAAGTTAATGTCGTTACTGGATATCAAGGGGAGGCACTAGAGGTAGATGTGTTGATTAAAGCGCTCCCTCCAAGATTGATGGATGAAACCTTGCCTATGAATAGCTTGACTACTGTCAATATGGCCTTTGATACCCCCGTGCTTCGGAAAGAGGGGTTTGGATATCTTGTCCCCACTGTGGAACAAGAGCCTATCTTAGGGGCTATTTTTGATAGTTCTGTTTTCCCTCAGCAAAATAAAACCCCTTTTGAAACAAGAATCACGGTGATGGTGAAAGAGCCCAACCGGGACATTGCTATTCAAACGGTGAAACGGCATCTTGGTATTGAAAAAGATCCCATTTACGTCCAGGAGACTCACTATCCAAATGCCCTGCCTGAATTCCCTGTGGGGCATCTAGAGACCCCTTTTGGGCAGACCTTCAGAAGCATGGCAGTGAACTCTCTTGTTAAAAGAGGCTTCGACTATGCTGAAAACCCCACTCCCCCTTTGAGCCTTTGCGTTAATATCTTAAAATGAGGAGCTTAACGCAAAGGGAGGTGTCTAAATTTTGGGGTTCACCCTACAATTAGAGTGGATTAGCGTCTTTCAGAGCAGTTACTGTTCCAAGAATCGCTTTACCCATAAGCCCACTATTGTCTCTCCAATGCTCAAGAGCCCAGGTGATGCGATCCGTCTCTTCTGTTGAATCAGGATTGCAAAGCTCAAAGTAGCGATTGAGAATTTGATCTCGAAAGCTGGGTTCTGAAGGAAGTTGAGCAGAATAGGTGTCTAGCAATCTTTCAAAGGGAGCTCGATCGGTAGGGGTTTCTTTATAAGCTGCAACAAGGGCTTTTGCTGCAAGAATGTATGGAGAAGGTGCGGGGGGTGTTGCTGCGGGAAGTGGCAGAATTCTTTCTCTAAATGTTTGTAGTGCGGGGATGCCTCCAACCCGATAGATGTGGTTCAGTTCTCCAATCAACTCGTCAATAACTTCATAAAATCTTTTTGTTCCAATCACATGGGGCTCTATTTTTGTAGAAATCCAATGACTCATAAAATCACATGGGAAAGATTCTTCTGTCCCCGTAGAAGAGCGGTAGAGAAGTCGAGTTTCGTTCAGGTTTTTAAATAAATCGGTATATGCTTCTTTTTTAGCTTGAGCTAAAAGAGCAGGAGACCGCTTGCTGCTTCCTGGAAACTCTTGTATTGTTTCTAGCTTTCTTAAAGATAGGTAGTGGTTGGATAGGACGGCTTCTAGTGGGGCTGTGACTTTGTGGCTCTCGTAAATAGAGGTAAGGTACGTTTTTAAGTGGGTTTTCACGTCTGTTTCTGTAATAAAATGGGTTAAAGTGGGTTCTGTAGGAGCTTTTCTTCTCTGCCAGTTATCTGCCGTTGTCCCTCCAAATGAGTTAAAAACAAGGAGATCCTCGACTTCCCCATAGGAGCCCCCCGGAGCAATCCAGGGCCTGCAGTTGACGGGGTGAGTATTTGTTTTAAGCCAGGTTGTATTCTCAGGGGTTTTTTCCGTCAAATATTCACATGTTTTTCGAATCGCAATCAACCGTTTAACGGGCTCACTTGCGTCACCATATCCTGCTTCATGGGGAATAAGGCCCCCTATGAAACGTGCTTTTACAAATTCCTTGACTCTAGAGCTAATTTCGGGAGATTGTTGAACAATCTGGGGAAGAGAGGTATCAAAGGCATGAAGAGAAAATGAAGCTTCCATGAAAATATTCCTTAATTTATTAATTGCAATTAATTACAACTAAATTATATCAGTTTTGTAATTGCACGTAATTAACAAAGAATAAATGCAATGCAATTAAAAACTTATTTATAGCAATCTGTGCTGGACAAAAAAGGAAGGGAGTAGGAACTGCACATGGGTAACACTTTCTGTTCCATTTTTTCCACTGTGGTCGCCAATATATCCTGCTCCTTATTACGGCAATTTGCCGCCCATTTCCGTAACCGTAACCGCTCCCGTATGCGTAACCGCATTGTATTTCCGGGTCATTCTACTTAACATTGAAATAATACGTATCAATAATTCTCTTGATTTGAAATAGTTTGCATTATCCAATAACTTGAGATTGTTAGATAATTGTAGAATAGCTGCACATTCAGTAGCTGATCTTCTAGCCATTCTGTAAAATCTAATTTTTTCAATCTCAGCAAATTCCCCGGCCCCCTCTGCAATATTAAATAACACAGAAGTTGAAGCCCTATTAAGTTGATCAGACAAATTGGATGTTCCTCTAGGAAAATTTTTCATAATTTCATTCGCTAAAAGAACAAAGTTCATGGACACTTGGTAAACATCAAGATTTTCAAAATCAAAATATGACATATTAGGAATAGTCTATATTAGAGTAAATTACTGATAAAGAAAATTTAAAAATCGGTTACGCATACGGGAGCGGTTACGGTTACGGAAATGGGAGTTAAATGGCCGCGTAAATCAAATTTTCATAGAATGGATAGTATCTTGGAGGGCTTTTTGCATCATAGGAAAATTGTCATTCCAATGGTGTTCTGACCAAAGGGGATCTCCTAATGGAGAGCCGCAGTATTCCCAATATCTGTGAAGAATCTCTGTTTTAAAACTTAGAGCAGGGGGATCTCGAAAGGTAATAGGGGCTTCAAGAGCTTTTTGAAAAGAGGGCCAGTCGTGATCGCGAGTGGCTTTTACAGCAACAAAATAAACTTCTTCTCTCATCAGTCGAATAGACTCTGAAAGAGGGGCAGTTTTGCAGTATTCTCGATATAGAAAACGGGAAGCATGGGCCCATCCATCAATACGATCTGCAACATTTAAAACAAAAGAAGAGAGATGAGTGCTGACTAAAGGAGCGGCAGGCATGAGGCTCTGCATCGCCTCTCGGACCCATATTCGATTCTCTTCGTTGTTAAGCCAGGGATCCCGGGGGCCTTCTCGGAAAGCTGTAAGATCAGATCCATTCAGCCAAAGAGCCCCTTTTTCTGGGTGGGGACGGGACTGAAGCAGGAATTCTAAAGAGGAATCTTTCGTTGCAAGGTAGCGGAGTGTCTCTCGAAAACCTATCAGGCATTGAGCATCTCTATCTAGGGAATCATAAGCTGTCATGGGGGGAATAAAAGGTTTCCCTTCAAAAAATTCTTTAGCAAAGGCTTTAACGAGTGGATCTGCTCCGTCGGCGGCCATTTGATAGAGCACAAGATCGAAAGAACCTGTGATGGCTTCGCAAGCAGAGCCTTCAATAGAGATAGTAAACGGGAGTGTTGTAATTGTCATAGAATATGGATTTTATCATAAATCTAATTATTTATAATCTTTAAATATAAATCTATTTATTAAGTAAAGTTATTAGTTTATGAATTTGTTCATCCGTATGGGCTAGAGAGAGGACAAGACGAAGGCGTGCTTTTCCTATGGGGACCTGGGGGGGCTTAAGGGGAGTTGTAAAAATTTGGTG
>JAGOSM010000023.1 GCA_018062315.1 Simkaniaceae bacterium
AAATCCCCGCGTATCGATTACATCATCAATACAGATTTTCCCGCATTGAGATTGAAGATTGGATGATGAGCTGCCGTATTGACCAAGAAGGGGGAGAAAAAGGGGAAACGGGAGATGCTGTTCGGAAGGGCATGCATCAGTTTGGCCTCTATAGAGCTATGCATCGGGGAGAGGTATTAACTGATCTTTTAAGTGAGACAAAAGAAAAAATCATAGAAGAAGTCATGCTGCGCGTTGCAAAAAGTCTCGGAATGGATGCTGCTGTAATGACAGAAATGTTGATTGATAGGGAACAAATGATGCCTACAGCTCTTTCTAATGGAATTGCAGTTCCTCATACTCGTGATTTCCTTCTTAAAAAACCATTTGATGTCGTGGTTGTGGCATCCCTTGTAAAACCCATTGATTGGGGTGCTTTGGATGGGAAAAAAGTGCATACCCTTTTCTTTCTGTTTGCTTCGGATGATAAACGTCATTTAAATCTTCTTGCGAAACTTGCTCATTTAAGCAGTAGTGATGAGTCGCTTGAATTTTTACAGACACGCCCGACTAAAGGGGAATTACTCGAATATATTAAGGGGTGGGAGTCCAAGATTCGGTATCTCAATGCTTAAAGTGGATAGTGAGGCTTTGGCCATTTATGCGATTGTTCGGGAGCTTGTTGTCATCCCTGCTAGTGATGTGAGGGAGAAAACTTCTCAGATGATAGATAATCTATCTAAGATCGAGCGTACTCGGTTTAATGAGAGTTCTATTCATCGTACGGTGAATTTTTGTCATCATCTTGCAGGAAGGGATTCAAAACATCATGTCAGAGTGCCTCATCCAGGGATTCTCTGTAGAGAAATGATGGTTGATAAGGCAGCAATTAAAAGAGAAGTCACCTTTCTATTGGAACATCTTGATAGATATAGCTCTGATGTGAGGTGGATTCTTGAGGATTTACTAAACGACCCAGAAAGAAAGTTAGATAGGCAACAGAAGGGGATCGAATACATCCTGCACGCGCCTCCTCTCCCTTATATTCAGGGGAGAATAGCTACTCATTTCCACTCTGCTGAAGTGGATGCTCCTTTTATTACATTGCTGGTAGCAACGGTAGATCATTTAGAGGCTATTAAAGATATTTCAAGTTCTATCAGTACTTTAGAGAAGCAGAGTCTTAGGTTAACTGATAAAATATGGTGGATTGTTAATCTTGCGTTATCTGGGATTAAACAATTTTATACGCAAGCTACAGAATTGGGGATTACCCCTGATGCAATAGTGATCTCTCCATTTACTAAAAAAATGATGAAATGGCCTTTGGTACATGGCCCGTTTGAAGGGATTCTTCCTCATATTCTTGGAAAAGGGACCTTTGGATCGATTCAAGAAAGACAATCGGGTTATAAGAAAACGGCGATTAAAGTCGGAAAAGTAGCCCAAGATCAGAAGTGGGGTTACTTACTTGCTCACCCTTCAGTGATTCCGATGTTCCCTACAACAGAAGGGGTTTACATGCCCAGGGGGCGCCCTCTTAGAAGAGGGGAACTCCTCATAAGAGAGAATGCCATTGCCTTATTAGAGGGGCTTCTATATTTACATGATCATGGTATTGTTCACAGGGATATCAAACCGGCAAATATTCTTATTTATAAAACCAGAGCCGTATTTATTGATTTTGGAGCTGCTGTATTTGAAGGCATTCAAGATGAATTTGGAGGGTCTTTAGGATTTTTAGCCCCAGAAATCTTTTCAAGGAGGGGGAGTCCCCGTCATATCAGTACAAAACAAGCGGATATTTGGGCTTTAGGGATCACCTTGTATCGGGAGGCTACAGGAAAGGAGTTCCCTTTGCGGATTCCTCCGGACATTTCTCATGAAGAGTTGATTCGTGTTTTGCGAACACATTTGTGCAATGCAGCCTTTCTCGAACAAGTGAATCAAAGTCTTGCTGTCTACAAAGACACAGATCCTCAGCTTGCGGAGGTTATTCTGCGTTGCTTGACGTTGAATCCAGAAGAGAGACCCTCCGCAGAGGATCTCTTGGGAATTCTACGCCCCGTCGTTTGAGAAGGGGGCTGCACTAACAAGCGCTTTTTCAATTTCTTTTTTGGCCGTACTCCTCTCTTTAAAGACAATTTTCCCTTCTTCACAAGTGACGAGATAGTTTTTAGGTTTATTTCCATCTCGAAGGAGTCTTTCAGCAAGGGGATCTTCCAATTCTTGCTCGAGTGTGCGGCGAAGTGTGCGAGCGCCCATCTCGGGTTCAAATCCTTTATCGACGAGAAATTTCTTCGCACCCTCATCGAGTTCGAGGGCAATTTCTTTGGTGGTTAACCGTTTTTGCAGTTTGGCCACTTCAATATCGATCACTTTCATAAGGTGTGTTTTATCAAGGGCATGGAAGATGACCACATCGTCAAGTCGATTGAGAAATTCGGGCTTGAAGTGTTTTTTCATCGCTTTTTGGATTTTACTTTCCATGTCCTCGTAGCTTGGGATTCCATCAGTTACCCCAAAGCCCACTTCCGCACCTCTCTTGATCAGGTCTGAGCCTAGATTTGAGGTGAGGATAATAATGGTATTGCGGAAGTCGATTTTACGCCCAAAAGAATCGGTTAGTCTTCCTTCTTCAAGGATTTGAAGTAAGATATTCATCACATCTGGGTGGGCCTTTTCTACTTCGTCAAAAAGGACGACAGAGTAGGGTCTTGCTCTCACTCGTTCTGTCAGTTGCCCCCCTTCATCATGCCCTACATATCCTGGAGGAGAGCCTGTCATACGACTGACTGCAAATTTCTCCATATATTCGGACATATCCACTTGAATAAGGGCATCTTCCCCGCCAAACAATTGAATAGCCAGTTGGCGAGCAACAAGAGTTTTTCCCACTCCTGTAGGTCCAAGGAAAATGAAGGCTCCAATCGGCCGTTTTGGATCTTTGATATCGGCTTTAGAGCGTCTGATGGCTCGGCAGATGGTGCGTAGCGCTTTTTCTTGACCGATGACCACGTCCTGCAGAGAATCTTGCATCCGAAGAACTTTAGCAGCTTCTGTTTCTGTAAGCCTTGTAATGGGGATTCCTGTTTGCTTGGCTACGATAGCGGCAACAGCATCTTCATCCACAATAACTTGGTGTTCTTCCTTCGATTTTTCCCATTCAGAATGGCTTTTATGTAACTTATCTCTCAGTTGTTTTTCTTTATCTCGTTGCTTTGCCGCTTTTTCATACTCTTGTTTCCCAATTGCATCTTCTTTTGAAAGACGAAGGGATTCAATTTCAGCTTCAAGTTCGGCAATATCTTGGGGCTGGTGGAGGGTAGAGATCCGCGCCTTAGCTCCAGCTTCGTCGAGAAGATCGATGGCCTTATCTGGAAGAAAACGGCCTGGGATATACCGATCAGAAAGGATGACGGCAGCGCTGATCGCATCTTCTGTGTAAAGGCACTTGTGGTGCTCTTCATATTTTAATTTTAATCCCTGGAGAATATTGATCGCTTCATCCAAAGAAGGGGGGCCTACCATAATTTTTTGGAATCGTCTCTCTAAGGCTCCATCTTTTTCGATCACTTTTCGATATTCATCGGAGGTAGTAGCTCCAATACATTGGATTTCTCCTCGAGAAAGGGCAGGTTTTAAGATATTGGAAGCATCGATGGCTCCTTCTGCAGCTCCTGCACCGACAATCGTATGGAGTTCATCAATAAAAAGGAGAATATTCCCATTTTTCTTGATTTCATCCATGACAGCTTTGATCCGCTCTTCAAATTGACCTCGGTATTTTGTCCCAGCAATCATGAGGGTAAGGTCGAGAGCAATAAGCCGTTTTTTAGCGAGATGATCGGGAACCTCTCCCTTGACAATCGCATGGGCTAATCCTTCAACAATGGCGGTTTTTCCTACGCCAGCTTCCCCTGTGAGAACAGGATTATTTTTGCGGCGACGGCATAGAATAAGGATTAAGCGCTCCACCTCTTGTTTGCGGCCAATGACAGGATCGAGTTTCCCTTCGCGGGCCATCTCGGTAAGGTCATGTCCATAAGCTTTAAGAGCAGGCGTTTTATCTGAAGAGACAGAGCTTCCTCCGCTAGCTCGTTCAGACCTGCTACCTGCAGAGGCTGAAGTGGGAGCTGAGGTCATTCCCATTGGGGGGAGTTGGAGGTTGAAGGTCTCGAGTTCTTTGAGGACTTCCTTGCGGATATCTTTTAGATTGACGCTGAGATTTTCTAAAATTTGGGCGGCGACACCATCTGTTTGCCTTAAAAGGGCGAGAAGAAGGTGTTCTGTTCCAACATAATTGTGATTGAGGGAAGAAGCCTCCTCATTGGCAAATTCAAAAACTTTCTTTACTTTTCCTGTGAGAGCGGGATCTCCATACACTTGAATTTCTGGACCAAATCCAACGAGCCGTTCCACTTCTGAGAGGACGGTATCATAATCAACATTGAGGTTGCGCAGAACATTCACTGCAATACCCTGGCCTAATTTGAGGAGGCCTAAAAGGATATGTTCCGTACCTAAATAATTGTGGTTGAGTCGCTGCGCCTCTTTTTTGGCGAGTTTAATCACCTGTTTAGCCCGATTTGTAAACTTATCAAACATAAATCCTACCCGTTTCCACCATTTTAACTTGAGAGATACCTCATTGCAAGAATTATGTCTATGGGGTAAACTACGTAACCAGTGGTAAGGGTGTTAGATACAGGTTTGGGTTCTCCTCTAAAAATCATGGAAACAGATGGTTTATTGCTTGAGAAACTCACTTCGGATCCCTTGATTCATTTTTACGATTGGGAAACTCCCTCGGCCACTTATGGGTATTTTACGGATGTTGCCTTGTATCTCAAGATGCCTTCTCCCCTCTCTTTAGCGAGAAGGCCGACAGGAGGAGGAATTATTTTTCATACCCTCGACTATGCTTTTTCTGTCCTTGTTCCCGCAACGCACCCCCGCTTTTCGGAAAATATCCTTGAAAATTACCGATTGATTAACGAGCCGGTACAGAGGGCGATTGGTGCGACGGGGTTATTGAAAGAGGAGCCTGTCCCTTTTGATGAGGCTAGTCGCCACTTTTGTATGGCAAAACCTACTAAATACGATGTTATGATAGGGAGTCGTAAAGTAGCTGGAGCGGCTCAACGAAAGAAAAAACAAGGATTTTTGCATCAGGGAAGTATAGCATTACTCATGCCAACAGAAGAATTTTTAGATGAGGTACTTCTCCCAGGGACTCGAGTGAAAGAGGGGATGTTTGCTCATACCCACTGTCTTGTTAAGGAAAAAAATCAGTTAGATGAGGTGCGGAAAGCCCTCAAAGAAAATTTAAGAAGGGAATTATGGCGAGAACTGCAATAGAACCGACGAGAGAAGAAGATTATCCAGAATGGTATCAACAGGTCATTAAGGGAGCCGACATGGCGGAGCACTCTCCTGTGCGAGGGTGTATGGTCATTAAACCTTGGGGATATGCCATTTGGGAATTTATTCAGAAAGAGTTGGATGCTCAATTTAAAGCAACAGGGCACCAAAATGCCTATTTCCCCTTATTTATTCCCCTTTCTTCTTTGCAAAAAGAAGCGAATCACATTGAGGGATTTGCGACAGAGTGTGCCATTGTGACTCACCACCGCCTCGAAAAAAATAAAGAAGGGAAACTTGTCCCTGCAGGGGAGTTAGAAGAACCTTTAATTGTAAGACCTACCTCTGAGATGATCATTGGGGAAATGTTTGCTAAGTGGATCGAGTCATACAGAGATCTTCCCCTAAAAATTAATCAGTGGGCCAATGTGGTCAGGTGGGAAATGAGAACCCGTCTTTTTTTAAGAACAGCGGAGTTTTTATGGCAGGAAGGGCATACCGCGCATGCCACTTCTGAAGAAGCTTATGCCCATGCAAGGCTCATGCATCGCATTTATATCGATGTTTTAAAAAATCTACTTGCTATCCCTGTGATTGCAGGAGAGAAAACAGAAAGTGAAAGGTTCCCCGGTGCTGTTGCTACATTGACTTTTGAGGCGATGATGCAAGATGGAAAGGCCCTACAAGGGGGAACTTCCCATTTCTTAGGACAAAGTTTTTCCAAAGCTCAGGACATCATGTTCACAGACAAGGAAGGGGAGAAAAAACATGTGTGGACCACGTCCTGGGGAGCAACGACCCGGCTCATTGGGGCGTTGATTATGGTGCATGGAGACGACGATGGTCTTGTACTCCCTCCAAAAGTGGCTCCTATCCAAGTGATTCTCATTCCGATTATTCATAAAGAAGAGACCCGAGAGATGATCTTACAAGGGGCGCGAGATATTGCAGCAACTTTAGTTAGAAAGGGATTTAGAGCTGAAGTGGATGAACGGGATATGAGAGCAGGAGATAAGAGTTGGGCTTGGATTAAAAAGGGAGTACCTCTTCGGATCGAAGTGGGACAAAGAGAAATGGAAGAAGGCCGTTTTGGCATTAAAGAAAGGCACAAGGCTCATAAAGAAAAGGTAGAAACGACCCTTCATGATATTCCTGCGAAAGTAGAATTTCTCCTAGCTTCTATGCATGAAGCTCTTTTTGAGAAGGCTTTGAATTTTCAAAAAACACACATTCATTTAATTGATACAGTCGAGGAGTTTTATACCTTTTTCAATGAAGGAAAGGGATTTGCCCTTTGTCATTGGTCAGGAGATCCTTTAGTTGAAGAGAGGGTAAAAAAAGAGCTCAATGTCACAATTCGAGTGATTCCAGATGAGAAAAGTGAACCAGGAATTTGTCCTTTTACAGGAAGGCCGAGCCCTCAGCGGGTGATTTTTGCAAAATCGTATTGAAAGCCCCTTGAGAATAAAGAGAGTGTTTTGCTACCCTCGGAGTTATGTTATCGTTTTTTCGTAGGCACCAGCGCCACTTTTTGATTGTTTTTTCTGTGATTCTTATCACTTCATTTTGCTTTTTTGGAATCATGCCCCAATCCTCCTTCGGAGGGGCTCGCCCGGTCGATCAAGTGATCGGGAAGGCGATAGATGGATCTCCTATCAAGCGAAGTGAAATCACTCAGTTAATCCGTCTTTTTGGACCGAGTGGATTTAATGATGGGGTCTTGGAAAAGGATTTTCTCATGACCAAAATGGCTAGTCAACTCGTCGACACCTATTTCGATGAAATTGAAGGAGAGCTCAAGGAAAAATGGGGGAAATTACAGAAATTTCAACCCTATGTTCATCCGAGCCTTCCTTTTATTGGTGTTGAACGGCTCTGGGAGCAGGTCATGCCAGAGCAAAAACAGCGCTTTGATGCTTTTAAAAAGAGCGTGTGTGATAAAGAAGGAATTCGCCTTCTGATGGATCTATATCTTGGGGAAATGCAGTTTCCTCCCCATATTATGAGACAGTTTTTACTGAGTGCTGAAAGACAATTTCCTTCTGTCCCAGGAGATCCTTATTTGCAAAATGTAGATCTTACTCTTTTCAAATGCAAATCTGTGCAAGATCTCTTAGGGGAGCGATTTGTCGATATTGTTGCTCAATTTATTCACAATACAGCGCTCCTTGCAAAAAAGAAAGGGTACCACGTTTCTTTTGAAGAGGCGCGAGTAGAACTTATGCAGAATGCAACTCAATTTTTCAGTCGAGGCAGGGGAGAGAGAGACATTAATTTGCTCATTAAGCAGCAAATCGCAGAACTTGGAATGGATGAGAGAGAACTGGTCAAAGCGTGGCAAAAAATTCTCCTTTTTAGACGAGTATTTAACGATTATGGTGGATCTGTTCTAGTTGACAGGTTGCCCTTTGAACAGTTTGAATCATTTGCTTCTCAAGGATCACAAGTTGATTTCTATACGATGCCGATTAAAATTGGAGATCTCAATGAACTGATTAAGTTTCAGTTTTATATTGATGCAGTGACTTCTGAGAAAAAAACCATGGGACTTCTCGATCTCCCTCAAACATTTTTAAAACCGGAACAAGTGGCTTTTGATGAGCTTGTCTATAAAAAGTATGTGTTAAAGGTTCAAGAAATAGATAAAGGGGATGTCGCTTCCAAAATTAGTCTTACTGAAACTTGGAATTTTGAAAGAGAACATTTTGATCTTCTTCAAGAAACATTTCCTGAAATAGGGACTCAAGAAGGGGATCCTGATACCCTCCTTGATGCGCTGACGTTTGAATTGCGTCTGAAAGTAGATGAATTTGCAAGAGAACAGATTGTCTCCCGCGCGCCAGTTATGCTTATGCAAGCCCTAAGTGAAGCTCCTATTCAAGAAAAAGAGCTCCTCCTTTCGAAAAAAGGGCCATTTGCTTTTGATTCTATTTTAGATCGGGAGGGCTTTATGGCTCTTCTTGACACTCAAAAAGAGCTCCACTGCTATTCTCAAGATGGAAAACATTATTACCAGATTGAAGTCGTTGAAGCGGCAAAAGAACCGGAGTTATTTACTTTTAAAAAGGCAAATGAGCTAGGGATTCTCGATACATTAGTGAGTGCGTATCTTGAGAAAGAGTATCCTTCCGTGAGATTGACAAACCCCACCCTGTTTCAAAATCCACAGGGAGAATGGCTCAGTTTTGAGGAGGCTAAGCCTTGGGTTGGTCAGTTAGTATATGGAGATATTCTAAAAGCTTTACCAGGAAAGACGGTTGAGGAAAAATGTCATATGCGTCTTAAGGCTCCTATGGAAAAAGCTTTAGATCACTTAAAGAAAGGGCGTAGGCATCTTGTCAAAACAGAAGGGGGAGAAACTTCCTCCATGCTTGCAGATCAATGGCTCCTTGCAGTCAGTGATGTCTCCCTTAGAAAGGGAACTTTGAGGGGGTTTAGCTCCTCTCTGCTCTCGATGAAGCCGGGCACTTGGTCTGATGTCGTGATTGCTTCGGATGGAGAGGCGCAGGTATGCCAAGTGAAAAAGAATCTTGCTGACGAAGGGGATTATACAGGCATGATGCTTAAATCCCAGGCGGACCTTTCCAAAGAAGCGAAGTGTTTCTTAATGGAAGGAATACTTAAACAAGTACATGACGCTATCTATTAAAGAGATCGGAGCGATTGCTCCGATCGGATTTTTCCATCTCACTTTTCAGCTAACCCGCACTCTTAAAGAGCTTCCTGAAACATCCTTTTTGTTGGGAGAGACCTCTTTTGCTAAAGTGAAAATGGGGTATGATGAAATGGGATTGCAGGTTTGTATTTCTATGAAGAGTCTTTTTCAAGAGAAAGATCGAATTCATCTTTTTGTGGATACCCGAGATGTTAAAGAAAAGGGGATCCCTCATCGATATTGCCACCATTTTCTTATTTCTCGCGAAGGGGGAGAAGAAATTACCCATTTTCGCGGCGAAGAGGTGCGTAAAATTGCAGAGCCTTTTTCAGTCCTGTGTAAGGGAAAAAGTATAGAAGTAGAACTTAATGATCTCTATGGGTTTAATCCGAATGAGTGTCATCGAATTGGGTTCACTTACCTTATCGAACTTGAGAATGGACAGAAGCAACATTTTGCGATATCCTCCAAAGACTATACTATTAAACAACACCCTGATCTTTGGGCTACGGGAGTTTTGATATGATGAAATACAGTCGATCTCATGAATGGGCTTTCATTGAGGGGTCCAAAGCTCGGATAGGGCTTACTGAATATGGAAGAAAAGAGCTTGGGGAAATCGTATACGTAGAATTCCCTGAAATAGGGCATCTTTGTCATCCTGGAGATGAAGTAGCCATCCTTGAGTCTACCAAGGCTGCGGCCGATTTTTCAACACCCCTTAAAGGAAAAGTGGTGAGGATCAATTCTCAACTTGTAAAGGATTCAGATTTAATCAATCAATCTCCAGAAGAATCTGGATGGCTTTTTGAAATTGAACTGAGTCATCCCGAAGAGGCCAAGGCGTTGCTTTCCAAAGAAGAGTATCTTGCTCTATTAACCCTTTGTACACGACAAAAATAATTTACAGAAAAACGATAAGAACGATTTGAAGGATATGAACGATAGGAATAAGCTGCTGCGTTTAGCTTAGGCTGTGTTGATTAATTCCCTCTAAGAATTAGGGAAAATCAGGGCTTATTGTTGAATGAGATGAGAACGAGGTAGGAGGAGGGGCCTTGTCCTAGTTGCACTAGGGCGAGGACATTCGCCCTCGCGCTGGCTACGCCAGCACAAGGCCCCCTTCTTTAACTCTCAAATGAATTTTTCAACACAGCCTTTAGCTTATTTCTTTCTCATCATTTACATCGTTCATATCCTTCAAATCGTTCTTCCTGTCGTTTTATCCCTGGATAAATACATTTTTAAGTGTTTCATAAAGTCAAACCCTTGCAATGCCCACAGCGCATTCTATTATTGTCGTGTATAAAGGGTTATTAGCCTAGTGTTGGTATCAGATTGGGTCCGGAACTTTGGAAATATTGCGGCAAGAATTGCCGCTCCGATTCTAAAAGCCCCCCGTTTAAATCCAGAGAGCTCTTTTTGCCGACTGAAAGGAGGCTCCGAGCGTTAGCGAGGCTATTTTTTGTCTTACCCTTCTGGTTTTTTATTCGAAACGCGGTTTGGGTAGATATTTTAATTTAATAGCTCTAAATAACGTTTATAGTAATAAAGAAAGCTTTTTGCTTCTTGAGGTTCAAATACCTGCTCTTTATTTAAAAGAGTAGGAGCTGTTGTATTCCATGCTTGTTGGACAGTATTGCATGCTGTTTTCATCAGATAGGCGCTCATAGAAACAGTATTCCGATTGGCTCCTCTTCGAGAATGAATATAGATCACTTGGGGTGAGGGGGTATCTGTTTGCATGAGGAGCTCTATAAGCGAGATAAGACCGGGAAAATTGAGTAGTTTCCCATTAAACGACTGATTGACAAGTTCTTTATGGACATCCTCTTCAGAGAGAGCTTTATATGCGTTATCTAGGGTGGCCCAGCTGACATCAGAAGAAAACGGAGGAGTGTGCGATTTAAACCCTCTTACAGGCCACCAATAGAGGGTCCCTTTTCCCGCTTTGTTAATCGGGACTTGTTGAGGAATATCAGATGCATTGGGTACAGATGTACCCTGGAAATAGGTGTAAATATTGGATAGAAAAAGTGTTTCTTCTCCATTTTCTGTCGTAAGATGGCTGATGATGATGAGGTTGTAGGTACTTGGAAAGATGCCTACATACCCCTTTTTTAAGGCAGAAATCAGTTTTTTTTGAGAAAAATGCCCATTTGTATCCTGTGGAAGATTCCCTTCAAATAAAAGATTTCCCGTTCGGTTGTTTTGATCGACAAAGCGGACATTGATTGCTCCAAAAAGGGGAGGGAATAGGATAAAAAGGAGATATCCTATGTGTTTCATTCCATTACAATTAAAGGGTAGGTATCGGTTTCTTCGAGATGGTCGAGTGCTATTCCAGTAAATCCCATAAAAGCAAGGGCGAGCAGCCCAGTCATGATAAAGGTGATCCCCATGCCCCGTAGTCCAGGAACTACATTGGAGTAGGTGAGTTTTTCTCTAATGGATGCGATGAGCGCAATTGCAAGCCACCACCCTAACCCTGCAAAACTGACATAAATGAGATTGGGGAAAAAAGGGTAATCTCGAACAACTGAGAAAAGGCACGCTCCTAAAATAGCGCAATTGACTGTAATTAAAGGGAGATACATTCCGAGTGCTCGATAAAGAGTGGGGGCAAATTTATCGATCACAATTTCCAAGACTTGGACAAATGCAGCGATGACTGCAATAAAAATCAAAAATTCGAGAAAAGAAAGGTTGATATGAGTTGCATCAATTCCGAGATGCGAAAGCCAAAAAAGGGCCCCCTCTCCCGTAATAAAATGGTGAACGAACCAGTTGAGCACTCCCGTAATAGCAAGGACGATAAAGACAGCAAAGCCGAGTCCATTGGCTGTTTTCACCCGGTTCGAGCAGGCGAGATACGAGCACATTCCAAGAAAATTAAAGAGAAGAATGTTCTGAATAAGAGCAGATTGAATGGCTAGCCCTAAGAGATTAAGTAAAGAATAAGGTCCCATCCACATAGGTTAACGTTTCTCCTTTAAGTAATTACAAATCCAAATCATTCCACCTAAAATAAAAAAAGCCGAAGGGGCAAGGGCCATAAGATTGGAGTTGACATAGAGATCGGGGTGCTCTGCGGTTGCATAAAAAAAAGAGGGAATAATGGGGATGTCCCAGAGGGTGCCAAATCCAAAAAATTCCCGAATCATCCCTACAATAAGAAGGACAGCGGCATACCCTCCGGCAGCCCCAAGCCCATCTAAGAAGGCAGGAAGGGGAGGGTGATGACGGGCCATAGCCTCTGCTCTTCCCATCACAATGCAGTTGGTGATGATAAGGCCTACATAGACTGAAATCACACGCGCCATATCGAAAAAATAGGCTTTTAAAAACTGATCTACGATGATCACAAATAAACTAATAATCGTGAGCTGAGCAATCATTCGCACTGAATCAGGAGTGATTTTTCGAATTAGGGAGACAAAAAGATTGGAAAAAGAGGTCACAAACATGACCGAAAGGCCCATCGTTACGGCAACTTTCATTTTAATGGTAACGGCAAGAGCAGAACAAATGCCTAAAATAGCGATCAGAATTTGATTATTATTAAAGAGTTGATCGGTAAAGTAAAAACTGAGGGGTTCTTTTTTCACCTTTGTACCTTAAGTAAAAAATTCCGATAGGGAGCGAGGCTATTTTTAATGGCTGAATTGACCCCCGTGACTGTAATGGTAGCTCCTGAAATGCCATCTACCGCACTATCTGCTGCGGGGGTTGTGCCGAGCATTTCTATAACAGAGCCTTTGACCACTTGGATTCCAAGAGGGGACCTTGCGTAATTGGTTGTTCCGTCGGAGTTTTTTTGGAAAATCACCTTACCATAGAATTGCTCTTCCCAGTCGGGGTTTGCAATTTCTCCTCCAAGCCCAGGAGTTTCTTTTTGATCATACCAACTCATCCCAATCACTGTATCTCCATTTTTCCCAATCCCTAGGTAGCCGTAGATTGCATCCCACAAACCATATCCATTAATGGGGATAACATAGCCCCCTTGTTTAATGACATAAATGAGTTTATAAGTGAGTTTAGAGTACCCTTGTTTTGCGTGGGTTTGAAGATAGGATGGCTCATCTAGGCCAGCAGCAGCAAAAGTGAATAGATCTCCTTTTTCTGTAACCAACATCGGAGTAATGTCTGTTTGGTAGGTAGAAAGGATTTCTTCATGGGAGGCCATCTTTCCAGTTGAGATGAATTTCCCTTCAAAATCGAGAATATGAGCGGCAATCAGGAGTTGTTTACTCCGAAAAATTTCTTTAGCTTCCTCTTGCGGCACCTTGAGGGCAGAAGCGAGGACGGAGAGAATAAGAGCTGCAGTAAAGCAGAGGGTGACTACAAAGGCAAGGGTGCGGCCATTAGATGATGGTTCGTTCATAACGCCCCCTGCGAAGAAGCTTTAAACTCCAAGTGTCAAAAAGAGGAGCAAAGACATTTCCAAATAAAATAGCAAGCATGACCCCTTCTGGGAAGGCGGGGTTAATTAAGCGAATAATGATGACAAACGATCCTATGGTGATTCCATAAAGCCACTTTCCAAAAGGGAGAGAGGGGGAAGTCACTGGATCGGTAGCCATGAAGACAAGTCCAAACGCAAGCCCACCAAGAAGGAGATGTTTATAAAAAGGGAGATCAAATTTGGCAGGGGTATAAGGAGAGAGTTGTGCACCCCATTGAAAAAGAGCGGCACATCCGAGCGCCCCAATGATGACAGCGAGCATGGTACGCCAGGAGGCAATTCCGAGATAAATGAGAAAAATGGCTCCTAGAATCGCTGCAAAGGTAGAAGTTTCTCCCATACTTCCGATTTTATTTCCGAAAAAGAGAGATTGGTTGGAGTAAAGCCCTTTAGCATATTTTAAAGAAGCGAGAGCAAGGGCTGTTTCATAACTATCTAGAGGAAGTCCTAACCCTCCTTCAGACACGGGATTAGTGAGGAAGGTTTTAAATTCTTCTTTTTGTAAGTTGATTAGAGAGGAAGAGGGATAGATTTTTTTTAATTGATAAGAGATGAGGGGGCCATTTTTTACCTCATAGTTCCAGTACATTCCAATGGCATCGAGGTGCAGCTTAGAAACATGAGTAGAGGCATTAATCACTCCTAAAGGAGAAACTTGGCTAATGCCGTCGACATTTGCTTTAACGAGGGATTCTCTTACTGTCGTGGGGTTTGTTCCGATCCAGACATCGCCTGTCATTTTTGTTGGGAAAGAAAAAAAGAGAATACAGCGGCATAAGAGGGCTGGGTTTAAAATATTCATCCCTGTCCCTCCAAAGAGTTCTTTGCTGAGAATAATGCCAAGAGAGACACCGACAGCGACCATCCAGTAGGGGATCGTTGGGGGGAGAATGAGGGTAAACAGCATGCCGCTTACAAGGAAACCTTCTGAAATTTCGTGCCTACGCAGTGTTGCAAAGAGGGCTTCCCAAAAACCACCCACCGCATATGAAATAAACATGACGGGAAGAACAGCAAAAAGTCCAAGCTTAATGATGAAAAAGGGGCGACTTCCTTGAAGAGCAAATGTAAAATAGGGGGTTGACAGGTACTCTTGGATCAAGGAAGGATCTCCACTTCCGTACACAAAACTTTGAAATCCGGTATTCCAAATGGCCATGAGGAGGCACGGAACAAGGGCTAATACGACTAAAAACATCCATCTTTTAAGGTCCATAGGAGAACGGATGAGGGGACCTTTCGAGGTGAGAATCCTCTTTTCTCTGAGGAAAGAGTCTGTCGCATCAAGGAGCGTTTTTAACATACTAATGGAAAGTTTTAACATGGGAGAGGATAACCGGTCAATCACTCTTCAGCTAGCTGGAAAAAAAGAACGGGTGGTATGATGAGGGAGATGAAAAAACTATGGCTCGGGATTATTGTTGTGCTTTGCCTTGGCATCTTTGCCAAGCCACTTGTCTGTTGTGGAGTGAAATGGTGGGTACTTCCTGAATCTGAGGGATTTGATTTTCGCTCGGTTCATTTGGGTAGGGAAGGGGCAAAAATGGAGGGGATCTCAATGACTCTCCCTCTTGGGAAGCTCTATATTGATGAATTCTCGATTCCCTTTTCTAAAGAAGGGAAGAAAGTGATGAGGGGAATTGAGATTCAAGCCCAGGGTTTTGATCCCCATCCCGATCTATGGTTTCTTAAATTGGGTATTGATTTTCAAGAGGGGAAAATTTGGTTTGATCATTTGAAGGAGCCCATTTTTTTTTCTGCCCTAGACGGTGTGCTGAGGGTATCTCCCGATCAAGAGAGTTTTCCTTTATTGTTAAGTGGAGAGGGGTATGAATTAAAGGAAGTTTCCCTTTCGTGGTTATCTGAATTTTTAAAGTGGCCTTGCCAATTTTCGGAGGGAACTCTTTCAGGTTATTATGCAACAGAACAGAATTTTGATGTGACCCTAACAGATTTTAGTTTTCTTTGGAAGGAAGCCCTTGTTTTTGCAAAAAAGTTCGAGGTGAATGAAAAATTACAAGTCTATTTGGAAGGGGGGCATCTCACTTACAGAGGATTTGATCAAGATGTACAAATTTCCCAAGGAGAGGAGGGGGAGTGTTGTATACAGAGTGGAGATTTTAGAGCACTTGCTTCTTTAGATTCCATGGGCCGGGTAGAGGGGATTATTGGGGATGAAGTGGTATTTACCTGGAATGGAGAGGAAGGTATGGTGCGAGGGACTGCCATTCCCCCTGATCTCTATGGAGAACTTTTAAAATTATCTGGGGCATCTTGTCAGGTAACGGGGCTGATTGATCTTGAAGCATGGTATAGTCAGGGAAGATGGACGTTTGATTTGACTTCATATGATGCATCCTACTTATCTTCCGAAATTGAAGTGTCAACAGTGGGATCGATTTCTCATCGTTACATTTATGAAGGGGGGGAATGGAGTGGATCTTTTTTTATTCAGGAAGCTCTTGTAAAAATTCCTGAAAAAGAGGTTGTTCTTCAACAAGTTAAAGGAGAATTTTATCTTACTTCTCGAGGAATTGAGTTTAAACAAGGGGAAGCTAAACTCGGAGAACTCACTCTCCTGGGCTCTTTAAAACTCGATTTTGATGAGAGAGAGGGAATTTTATCGATGAATATCGATGAAATCAAGGGACGTCTTAGTGATGTCAGTGGGCTTATCCCATTTACATTGCCTCTAGAGGGAGATCTCACAGGGACGGTCTACTTCAAACAACATCGATGGGGAGGGGCTCTTCATGTAGAAAAAGGGTATGGATCTCAATATGATTTGAGATGGGAGGGGGTGACATGTGATATTATTCTTGGTGAATCTATTTTTTTTAAGAATGGAACCGGGAATATCATTCTATCGGGGAACAATGAACCTTTATCTTACCGGGGAATACTTGAGCGGTGTATTTGGGATCGAGAGCAGGGGAAGGGGATTTTTGATATTCGTTTCGAAAAAGCAACGTACGATATTTTAAGAATGTCTGGGAGTTTTGATAGGTCTCAGGTGATTTTACATCCAGAACACTCTCATTTTTTTGGTGCAAAAATCGGTGAGTGTAAAGGGGATTATCTCGAGAAGTCGGCTCTTTTTGTGATGCATATTTCATATGCTGATTTTGTGAATCAGATGGAATTTTTACAAGGTTGTGGGATGCTTCCCCAGCATGATGTGAGACAGTATGATATTCAAGGGGAGGCAGTCCTTCGTCTGTCTTATGAAAAAGAGCACCTGCAGTTCACTTTGCAAGGCGAGGACATTCTGTATGCCAAGAGAGAGGTGACCCCCTTTTTCCTTCAAGGGGAAATTACACCTCAAGAAATTGCCATCGATAAATTATATGTTAACGAGTTATCTGGTAGATTGCTTATTGCTTCTGATGATGAAGGGTGGTCTTTAACGGCACTTGAGCTGAATTATAAGGGGTCTTCATTAAAATCGAATGAAGGAGAATGGAAGTTACGGAAAGGGGGGATTAATTTATCTTCCTGTATATTCAACTTGGTAGATTTTTTTCCTACATGGAACGGGGTGATCTCATGTACAGGGCCGCTCCAATTTGACATGTCAACTGGGCAAGGAAGAGCTTCACTCATGGTTATGGTGGACCATTTTAGTGAGGGAGATCTCAGTATTAAAAGTCAGAAAAGTTTGGAAGTCATCTATACGGCAGAACGGGGTTTTGAGCTGAGTGAAGTAGAGCTTAAAATTCGTTCTGGAGAACTTTGGGCAGATCTTGCTGTAGACAAATTAAAATACCACTCCACGGTTGAAGGAGAAGGTGTTTTTTTAAGGCTTCCTCCGGAAATGTGTTTACATTTAGCTGAAGCGGGATTGATTCCTTGTGGGAGGGATGGTCATTCGCTCATTATTTCTGGGGTGCCCCTTAAATGGGAAAATCAGATTGAGGCCAAGGGCTCTTTTCAATACGATAAGAGGCTGTCGATGCAGGGGGAGATGAAAGATGCTTATTACTGGATAGGGGATAGATCGTGGCTTTTACAGAGGGTTAAATTTGGGTTAGAAGATCATGCGTTTCATGTAAGTTTCAAAACAGACTATCAGACCTCTCCTGCGTATGTACAGGCATCGCTTACCTTTGACCCTCAGTTTGCTCTTGAAATTGCTCTTAGTGATCAAAAGGGGAGAACGTTAAAACTTTCAGGACATCACCATCAATGGATTCAAAAAATAGAAGGAGAAATTTGGGGGCTTTCAGCCAATTTTCATCACAATGGGAAAGGGGGGCTCATAGGTCTTCTCAAGGTGAATCTTTCTGAACTTCTTGAGGTATTGCCTCAAGATTGGAAAGAAAAATTAGAACCCTTAGAGATTGGATCTGGGTATGAAATTACTGGAGAGATTGTTCTTGCGAAAGATTTTCAATTTGATGGCCATTTAAAAGGAAGAGAATTTCAGCTTTTTGGCTCTCGCCTGAAGTCTTTAATGGGGACCCTTCACATTGACCGGTCTATTTTTCATCTTACCGATTTAAGGCTGAGTGATGAGGCGTTAACTCTATCTATTCCCGACCTTTGTATTCACCATGAATTGGGAAAATGGAAACTTGTTATTCCTGAGGTGATGTTGCAGGATTTTCGTCCATCTCTACTCAGAAAGGTGCGTAAATATAGAGGGAGGATGAAACCCTTTATTATCCGAGAGCTAAAGTTTGAGCATATTGAAGGTATTCTCGGTGAGAAGGAAAGTTTTATTGGGCACGGGGCCCTTTATTTTACGAATACCTTTAAAACAGAAGTCCATTTTTTTGATATTCCTTTTGAGATTATTGCAAGGATAGGATTAGATCCACGTCTTCTTGTGCCTGTAAAAGGGACTTTAGATTTTGAAATGCGGAACGGCAAGATCTTTTTGACGGAACTGAAACATGCGCATAGTGAAGGAAAATGTTCCAAATTCTATCTATCTCAAACAAGGCCCTCATTTATCACGTTAGATGGACAAATAGATATTAGTATCAAGATGCGTCAGTATGTGATTTTAAAAGTGACAGAGCCGTTTATTTTATCCATTCAGGGGAGTATCAATCAACCCAAGTATAGTCTTCGATGAACTGGCTATATCCTACACCGTGTATCGGATGTGGCATTACTAAAAAAGGAAGGGAGCTTTTTTGTATTGCATGTGGGGGATACCTGGAGCTTGTTTCTTTAGAAGAAAGATGTGATCGATGTTTTGGATTAACGCCGTTAGATACTTGTTTTCCTTGCCAAGAAAAAGGGGATAATTGGGTCAAGCATCGAGCGTATTGTATTGATCAAGGAGGACCGTGGGATCTTTTTATTTATACAGCTCCTGTGATAACCCAAGCAGCTCTCCTTGTTTATCAGTACGCACAGTTTAGATGGGATTGGCCTGGGGCTGTGTTTTCGACAGAGCCGCTCTTTGGGAGGGAGGTCGCCCATTTTTTAAGGGTTCCCTTTCGAAGGTGGGGCCCTTTTTATGGGGAGCACATTCTTATTGTAGAAAGGAAAGCCAAGCAGGATGAGGAAGTGTATCTTCCCCTTCTAAAAAAGGGGGCCCTTTCAGTGGATATCGTCTCTCTTGAATCCGTAACTGTAACCGCTCCCGTATGCGTAACCGAATTGTATTACTGACTCATCAAGAAAAGTGAAAATCGGTTACGCATACGGGAGCGGTTACGGTTACGGAAATGGGCGGCAAATTGCCGCAATAAGAAGCAGAGATCATCGAGAATTTGTTCTCTAATCGATAATGTTTTGCTTAGTCATCTGAATTTTGCGCTTGAGGAGTTCATCTTGCTCAATCTGAGAGGCCACTTTTTTCCAGGCATGGAGAAGGGTTGAGTGGGTTTTTCCTCCAAAAGCAGACGCAATTTTCATAAGAGAATCGCCGATCAATTCTTTGGCAAGATACATTGCAATTTGGCGAGGGAAAGCAACTTCTTTCGAGCGGCTTGTCCCTTTAAGATCGCTAACCCTTACGTCGTACATTGCTGACACGCTTTGTAAGATCGTTTCAACAGTGACTTTTTTCCCAGTTGTGGTGGTTTGAAGCATTTCACCAAGGGTGCTTTCTACGACATCCTGAGTGATGTCTAGGTGCATCAGACGACAGTAGGCCCCAAGGCGATTAATCGCCCCTTCCAGTTGACGCACGTTATGGTAAATGTGTTCAGCAATAAAAAAGGCAATACGGCTCGGGATGGAAATGCCCCTTTCTTCTGCCTTGTGTTGTAAAATAGCTACACGTGTTTCAAGATCGGGAACCCCTACCTGAGCAACGAGGCCCCATTCCATACGGGCAACCATGCGCTCAGAAAGTTTGAGTTGTGAAGGAGGTTTGTCGCTTGTGACTACGATTTGTTTGCTCGAATTAATCAGTGCTTCAAAAGTATTGCAGAACTCTTCTTCAAAGTTCAGCCGGTTTTGGAGAAATTGAATATCATCCACAAGAAGGACATCGAGATTTCGATAAAAGCGCTTCATTTTGTCAATCGACTTACTCCGCAGATGAGAAACGAGGTCGTTGATAAAACCTTCTGTCGTAATGCAGTGAATTTTGAGTTTTTTGTGGTGGGTACGGATGTAATGTCCAATCCCGTGAAGAAGATGTGTTTTTCCAAGACCAACACCCCCATGAATGAAAAAGAGATTGTAAGATTTCCCTGGACGAGAAGCGACACCAACGGCTGCCGATTTAATAAACTGATTAGAAGGACCTTCAATGAAGTTTTCAAAGGTATAATAACTATTCAACTTGATTTCATATCCAGAAGCGACTTCTTCGCGAGGAGTTTCTACTGGGGCTTCCTGAATAGGCTTCTCTTCTCGAATCACAAATTCAATAGAAAGACGACCATGACTATCTAGAGGTAAGAATTCTGCAAGATCTTTTTTATAGTTATCAACAAGATATTCGCGCACAAAAATGTTGGGGACTTCCAGTCTCACCTTCTCCTCATCAGCTGATAAACACTGAATGGGTGCAAACCAATTTTCAAATTCAACAGAACTACAGCGAGGCTTGATGAATGTTAAAAATTCGGTCCATACATCTTCTTGAAGAGACGCGAGCATAGTCTTCCTTTGTCTTGAGGTCAGGTTATCTACATATTCTCCACAATCAAATTGTAGGGAATAAATCTGGCGAGACTCTAACAAGTCAGTTCATAAGCAGCAAGTGAAAATGAGGGGTGTTGTCTTTAACTCGTTGACACTCAAAATTTCCGCCCTCTGAAAAAACTTAAGAATAGGCAAGAACAAGAGCGGATGCTTGATTGGAAACATAGACGTTATCAGAGGCAATCAGCTTCTTTGCTTGTTCCAATGCTTGGTGCCTATAGCCGAGAAGAAACAGAGCTTTGACTTTGTTGAGGAGGGTGGGATGGTGATCGGGAGAAACTTGAATGGCTCGTTCAAGAAAATTGAGCGCCGCAAAATTATTTCCCATTTGAAGGTAAAGAGCGCCTAATGTTTGCAAATCATAGGGATCCTCTTTCGATAGGAAAAGAAGGGCTTCGAAGAAGGTCAGGGCGATATCGTATTTACCTTGTTTAATGTAGGCAAAACCGACAAAGCGAAGATCCTCCAGTTCTGCTTGTCCCCATCCGAGAAGTTCGAGCCAATTAGATGTTGTCATTCCCTTTCCTTTTAAGCAGCGACATACTGATTTTTTCTTGCTGCAATATCAGCGAGATCTTTGTCTTTAGGTGTAATTGTAGCAAAAAGAGCCAGTAACTTCTCCCCACACTCGAGATCAGCCTCAAGAGAGAGCCTTTTTTCAAAGTCGGCTGCAGGGGTGCTGCTTAATGTTTTTTGATACGTATTCATTTGAGAGACGATAGCTTCCCTTTTAACATCGCGCAGCTCAGCAGGTCCTAAAGAGGGCATGAGGAGTGCTTGAGTAAAAAGATCACTTTTTGCCTGGGTATTGTATTCTTTGGGGATATTAAAGTCAGCCCACTGAATCGATTTTCTTGTTTCAAAGAGGTGATCAAATTCGGTGCCATAACCTGGCATCGTTACCTCGATCGAGGTCTGCATCGCTACATTACTTGATTCTGTAATGATCTTTTCATCAAAGTAAGCTTTAGATTCTGCATACTTTATTGATGTTTCTATTGGATAATCATAAATTTTCTTAGATTCTGTCATATCTTTACCTCATAGCCCATTTCTGAATTTCCACCAAGAGATAAACCCCTGCTCCTGCCCTTGCCCTTTTTTTATCTAAAAAAAGGGGATCTGTTTTTTCTTTTTCCACCAATTACCACTTTCGAATATCCTTGAAAAATAAGGGGTTATGAGATATTTTTTTTCTTTTTTATCAAAAATGATTGCTGATTTTACATTCTGATGCTAGGATGTGGAAGTGAGTGGGAAACTCAGGGAAAATGATGGACGACTTCTATTTTAGTGGATCAGTTTCTACGAAGATTGATGAGAAGAATCGTTTCGTCCTCCCCCAACACATGCGCTATGGCCTTGTTGAAAAAGGGGAGCTTGAATTTACGATTTCCCTAGGGCTAGACGGGTCTCTTTCCATTTATAGAAAGAGTGATATTGCAAAAATTGTGCAGAAATTTCGTAAAAAACAGCACATTGCGAAATACCGGAAGTTTTTTACCCTCTTCTTTTCCACCCTTTACCACACAGGTTGTGATAAATTAGGTCGGGTCGTTATCCCCGCTATTTTAAAGAAAGCAGCAGGTATTGAGGGGGAGATTGTCATTTGCGGAGTTCTAGATAAGATCGAAATCTGGGCAAAAGAGAAATACGAGGGAGATCTTCAAGCTTTTCTTGAAGAGGGAGCTACCGAGATGACTGAAGAAGCTTTCGCTCTTCTGAATGAAGGGGAGCAAGAGGAAGAAGAACCACAGGCAGAAGCCTGTTTAACAACGGATGAACAGCTCGAATATGAAGAGCTCTGAGCACATTCCGGTACTTATTGAAGAAGTGCTTAACTCATTCAGTGGCTGTCAGCTTAAGGTGTTCTATGATGGGACACTAGGGGCTGGAGGGCATGCAAATGCGATTTTAACGCAGCATCCAGAAATTGAGCTCTATATAGGAGCTGATCAGGATGAAAGTGCTCTTTCGCTGGCGAAGGAAACTTTAAAAGAATGGAAGGATAAAGTTGTCTTCGTTCACGGGAATTTTAGCGAACTCGGCAAACACCTAAAAGATTTAGGTGTCGAGCGGGTAGACGGATTTTTATTTGACTTGGGGGTGTCATCTATGCAGCTAGATCAGGAAAAAAGGGGATTCAGTTTCCTTAAAGAGGGACCACTCGATATGAGAATGGACCGAACTCAAATGCTTACAGCAAAAGATATTGTAAATACGTGGTCTGAAAAAGATCTCGGAGATCTCTTTCGCGATTTAGGAGAGGAACCTCGATGGAAGCGATGTGCTTCAGCTGTAGCTAAAGCGAGAAGAAAAAAACCTCTTAAAACGACACTCGATCTTGCAAGCGTCATCGAAGAAGAACTAAAAACGAAGCTTCGAGGGAAGCTCCACCCTGCTACTTTGGTCTTTCAAGCGCTTAGAATGAAGGTCAACCGCGAGCTGGAGTCAATTCAGGCGGGTTTAAGAAAAGCTCTGGAATGGCTGCATGTTGAAGGGAGAATTGGGGTTATTAGTTTTCATAGTTTTGAAGATCGCCTTGTCAAAACTCTCTTTCGTGAAGTGGCAAAGCCTCTTAAATCGATGGATCTTGACCAGTTTCGGCCTGTTTTTGAAGTGCTTACTAAAAAGCCAACAATCCCAACAGCTAAGGAAACTCGAAAAAATGTGCGCTCTCGCAGTGCCAAACTTCGTGTGCTGGTGAGGACCCAATGAGAGGGCTGTTTTGCTTATTTCTTTTTATGTCCCTCCTTTTCCTTTACGTTGATAAGCAAAACGACCTAACCGAGCTGCAGTTAAAAATTCCTGCGCTTGCCAAACAGGTAAGAGCCTTAGAAGAAGAGAATAC
>JAGOSM010000024.1 GCA_018062315.1 Simkaniaceae bacterium
TAAAAAGTGGTCTCTCAGTTTAAGTGAACGGTACCGTTCACTGTATTATCGTTGTGTATCCCCGCTGATTGGATAATGGGAGATGCTCCCTTATTTGATTGATCCCCTAAAGGGGCTTTGCTATACTTTTTCCATCTTATGATTAAATGCATCCATAGAATCAAACCTTTTACTAAAGAACCAGGAACAGAAATGCTTCTCCCCGGCACATTAGATGTTGTGCGGGTCTTCCCCACTCATGTAGAGAAAGGGGATGAGCGGATTGATTTTGGAATAGATGGGCCTATTAAACGATTTATGGCTATGGCTGATCTCGAGCGCAATGAAATTGTTGTATCAGGAGAGACTTCAAAAGGTAGTTATAGAAATTTGTTGAAAGGAACAGAAGTCAACGAACTGCCTCGTCTTCACCTCGGATGTCATAAAGCGCAGGACTGGCTTTTAATACAAAGACGGGGAGATATTAGAGAGTTTCTCCCTTTTTGGTACAGACTAGGAAAAAACCTTCCAGAAACAGTCAAAGCAGGGGCTATTGAACCTAAAAACCGTCTTGAAGCAGAGAAATGGTTAATTGAACAGTTTCGCATCCGTTTTGGAGGGCTTGGCCTCCCTAGAAATTCTGATGAAGCTCACTATGGTTTTCCTTTTCAAGATAAAGGGTTAGAATGGCTTAAGGGGAGTAGTGACTGGATTGAAAAATTGTTTATATATGAAAAAGAGAATGAGCTCTTTATTCTCCCTTGCCTTCCTCCTCAACTCCACGCAGGACGCCTTATCGGGGTTCAACTCACTGATTTGAGGGTCGATATGGAATGGACTAAAAAACAAATTCGACGCATCACTCTCTATCCCTTAAGAGATGGTGAGCTAACTCTTATTGTAAATCCTTTTTTTAAAACCTGTCGCATTAATGGGGCACGGGCATTAATAAACCAAAGTATAAAATTTAATGCTAATGTTAAAGTAAATATTGATTGTTTTTATTAATTTTATTTCATGCTATAATATGTATTAAACAAACAGTAATAAGGTAATGCATGACGTTCGTACCAGTTGCTTCAGTATACCAAGATCCTCACATTTCTTGCCTATTGGATATGAAGCCTGGGGATCGTTTTCGAAATGGAGAGGTGATTTCCTATCAGGGGGCGTCTCGACTCTACACCCATTCTAATGACGTTTGGACCCTTTCGACAGTTCCTCTTTTGCTGGTTTCTCTTGTAACAAGGGTTGCTTTGGCTGTGTGGTCTGTTTTAAACCTGATTGCTAACTGGGTGCGAGACGTCTATGAAGCTTACAAAATTACCAATAAATTCACGATTCTTCATGTAAGTCCTACGGTCGATAAAAACGAATTTGAAAAAATTTACCCTAAACTGCAAGAACGGGTTAGAGAACTACAGGGTAAATTAGATTCTGGGGCTGAGGATAAATTAGAAACTTTTGTTGAAATAAAACACTTACTGAAAATTTATTCCAAAATTCGTCTTTCATGGGCAGGGAAGTTTCTTAAACAAGATTCAGAACACTTCAAGACTTTTAGAACAGACTTAAAAAGATTAAGGGAGACAGCAATCCCTGTTGTACGCGCTTGGGCAGAGGAAAAACCGATCCACGAACGGATCAATCTCAAGAGATGGATTGAGGGCTCTTCCTTCCAACGCAAATTTGCAAGCTGGTATGATGATAATGAGCTACCATGGATGATGGATGAGATTCCTAAGGGGGTTGTGCTTCTTGATGATCCGGAGATGGGAGCGGTAGGTCATTGGATTCAAGAGCATAAACTCACTCCTGCACAGCACTTTCAGCGCTTTAAATCTCAGGTAGCAGGTGCAGTTACGGGTCTTGCTGTAAACCATGCTTCACTCTATCTAGGAGACAGGGAAATTTTTCATATCGATAAAACCCCAGGGAAACAGTGCAGTGGACTTGGGACTTTTGATAAATATCCCAAAAATCCAAGTAAAAAAGAGAGACCGTTGTTTCGCTCTCGCGTGATGCTTCCTCATATTACACCGGATCAAGCAGATCACATTGTAGATCTTGCAAGGCAGAAAGGTACAAGCATGCTTGCTTCTGGAGTAAGTATTCTTGGGGCAGGATTTGGAAAGAGAGAGAGAACTCCAGAATATCAATATGATCTAAATAAAGAGCGTCTTTTTGCTTGTTCTTCTTCAATAGCCCATCTTTATTATGAAGCAGGGATAGATGTAGGAAGTGGTAACAATAGAAAGATTGAAAAATTCTCCCCAGCTGACTATGCAACATCGACTATGTTTCATGCACTCACAGAAAAAGATATGGCAGCTCCAGATTTGTCTTTGTTACCAGATCCGGAAAAAGCCCAGATTCATCATAAAGTATGGGAACTCATGGGATCTCCAGAACCGGAGGAAGGTGAAACTGCTGAGATGATTGGCGAAAGAGAAGCTTATCGAGATGTGCCCCGTTTGCAAAAAGCCTTTTTTGACGTTCAAAAAAGTTTTCACATCAATCCTGCTGTCTTAGGGACTGTAGATTAATCATTTTTACCATCCCTGAAGAGAAAATCCTTTCCGTAGCCGTAACCGCTCCCGTAACCGTAACCGATTTTAAATTTTCTTTATTCTGATATAGACTATTGCCAATATAATTCGGTTACGCATACGGGAGCGGTTACGGTTACGGAAAAGTTTCTGGAATTCTATCGAAGTTAGCATGGTGTGTTTCAGCCCAGGTGTGACAGGGACACTCCCAGAGAAAAATCGGCGAGAGATAAATTGAATTTTCCCTCGAGCATTCTAAAAATTATTTATTTACAATCCCTTAAATCCTACGACGTGATATAGATCTGAAGGGATGTTAGGATTACATTCCTTCGGAAATTCAAAGCTTATTCGGCTATTTCGTCCAGATGTGGAGCAGCTTTCTCTTTTGCTTAAAGGGACCCCTGTTGAAATGCATAAAGGTGCAGAAGAGGGTTTTTTTGAGTTAGAAGTCCCCACTGAAACCACCTACTTAGATTACCAAATCACTCATCCAAATGGACTTGTCAGTTACGATCCTTATGCTTTCTTTCCCTCTTTTAGTGAAGGGGATCTCGATCAATTTTCTCGGGGAGTTCACTACGATATCCATAAAGTCATGGGAGGACGCCTAGTCGTTCACCAGGATGTCGCTGGAGCAAAGTTTTGTGTATGGGCTCCGAATGCCCTTGCGGTCTCCTTAGTTGGCAATTTTAACCATTGGGATGGACGCCTCAATCCCATGCGTAAGATTGGAGGGGTATGGGAAATCTTTGTCCCTGGACTCGTCATGGGAGAGAAATATAAATTTCAAATACGCACTTATCAGCAAGAGGTAAAAAATAAAATTGACCCTTATGCACTCCAAGATGAAGTGTATTCTGAACACGCCTCTATGCTTGCTGACGTTGATCGCTTTGAGTGGACTGATGAAGAGTGGATGAAAAAAAGGGGCGATGGCCCCATGACCATCTATGAAATTCATCTTGGCTCATGGCGAGGTCTTAATTACAGGCAATCGGCTCATGAACTTGCAGATTACTGTCTTTATATGGGATTTACTCACGTCGAGGTCCTCCCTGTAACGGAACACCCTCTTGACGAATCGTGGGGGTATCAGACGACGGGATACTATGCAGTCACAGGGAGATATGGATCTCCAGAAGACTTTCAGTATTTTGTAAATCATCTACATACCAAGGGAATTGGAGTCATTTTAGACTGGGTACCAGGCCATTTTCCCAATGACGATTTTGCTCTTGCTCGCTTTGATGGGACCTATTTGTATGAACATGAAGATCCCCGTCAAGGCTATCACCCCGATTGGAATACGATGATCTTTAATTACGGGAGAAAAGAGGTTCATAACTTCCTACTGGGAAGTGCCCTTTTCTTTCTCGATAAGATGCACATCGATGCCTTTCGAGTGGATGCAGTGACTTCTATGCTCTATCTCGACTACGGGAGAAGAGACGGGGCTTGGGTGGCCAATCAATATGGCGGACGAGAAAATATCGATGCTATCGATTTTCTAAAACATCTCAATTATGCAGTTAAGGCCAAATACCCCTCAGCTCTGATTTTTGCAGAGGACTCTTCTTCTTTTGGGCAAATTAGCCACTCTCTTGAAAATGGAGGGCTTGGATTTTGTCGAAGGTGGAATATCGGTTGGATGAACGATGCAATCATCTATTTTTCCAGTCACTATACCGAAAGATGGTCTCGTAGTTATCACTTATCCCACCCCTCGGAATACTGCTTTTTTGAAAGATTTATTCTCCCCTTATCTCATGATGAGGTGGTTCATGGAAAACAAAGTCTTCTCAGCAAGATGGTGGGGGATGATTGGGAGAAATTTGCCAATATGCGCCTTTTCTTTGCATGGATGGCCACTTTCCCTGGGGACAAACTCCTTTTTATGGGAGGAGAAATTGGCCTTTGGAAAGAGTGGAATGTCAAGGAGAGGATCGCATGGGATCTTTTAGCTTATCCCCTGCACCAAGGACTACAAGCCTGTGTAAGGGATCTCAATCGCCTCTATCTTCAATATCCACAGCTTCAGGGACTTCATTTTGAGTGGGTTCAAAGAGAGGGGTGTACTTTGGTTTTCAGAAGAGAAAACCTTCTTTGTATCCATCATATGATGCCACATCCCGTAGCTTTTGCTTTTAATGGAGATATCTTGCTAAATACCGATGACAAAAAATATGGGGGCAGGGGAGAATTAGCCCCAAGTTTAGCAACCCTTATAGTAAAGCTCCATGACACGTGATGATTATTTTTCTTTGATCGAAGCCATTGATGAACATAACCGGCATTACTACGACGAGTGTGCCCCCCAAATTTCTGATCAGGCGTTTGATCAGCTCGTTAAAACTTTAGAACACATTGAAAAAACTCACCCTGAATGGATAGTCTCGTACTCTCCAACTCAACGAGTAAATCCGATGAAACCTCTCAGTGGGTTTAAAAGGGTAACCCATCAAATCCCCATGCTCTCTTTAGCAAATACCTATTCGAAACAGGAAGTTTCTGAATTTATCGCTCGCGTACATAAACTCTTAGGGAATCGAAAAGTAACCTATTCCCTTGAACTTAAAATGGATGGCACAGCCGTTTCCCTCTATTATGAAAAAGGGCTTTTTACAAGGGGGGCTACTCGGGGTAATGGCAAGGTGGGGGATGACATTACCGATAATCTTCGAACCATTCGCAGTTTGCCCATGAAACTTAAAAGGGAAGAGACCTTGGAAATTCGGGGCGAGGTGTTTATGCCACTTAAAGTGTTTGAAATACTTGGCAAGGAAGCGGGATGGGCCAATCCTCGTAATGCAGCAGCGGGATCTCTGAAGCTTTTAGACCCAGAGGAGGTTTCAAAAAGGCATCTTGAGATCATTTGTTATGCCATTGCAGGAGAAGGAGGGGTAAAAAGACAGTCAGAAGTACATGACTATTTGAAAAAATTAGGGCTTCCCACCTCTTCTTATACAGCTACAGCAGACAATGTGGAGGAAATTTTTGCTTTTGCCGATCAGATCGAAGCGATGAGAGGGCGCCTCCCTTTTGAGATTGATGGCGTTGTGATTAAAGTAGATGATCTTTCCCTACATGATGAACTGGGTTCTACTGGAAAATGTCCCCGTTTTGCAACAGCCTATAAATTTGCTCCAATGCAAGCGATTACCTATATTGAGGGAATTACAGTTCAAGTGGGGCGTACAGGAGTCCTCACTCCTGTTGCAGAACTAACTCCTGTTTTTGTTGCGGGGAGCACGATTTCTAGAGCGACTTTACATAATGAAGAAGAAGTAGAGCGAAAAGATATCCGGATTGGAGACACTGTCGTCATAGAGAAGGGAGGCGATGTGATCCCCAAGGTGGTTTCGGTTGTTTTAGAGAAGAGGCCTAAAGATTCACAACCTTGGAAAATGCCCACTCTTTGCCCGAGTTGTGGCTCTCCTCTTATTAAAAAAGAGGGTGAGGTGGCCGTCAAGTGTCCAAATAAAAAATGTGGGTCTCAGCATGCGGAAAGATTGATCTTCTTTGCAAGTAAAGGGGCTATGGATATCGAGGGTCTCGGTGAAAAAGTGATGCTAAAGCTGATTGATCATCACTTAGTGAATACCTGGTCTGATATTTACCGACTTAAAAAAGAGGATTTAGAAAAGCTAGAGGGGTTTAAAGAAAAGTCGGTAGAAAATTTATTAAAAGGGATTGAGGTATCAAAAGAAGTTTCTTTAGCTCGCTTTATTTTTGCTCTTGGCATCCCGTTTGTTGGGATACAAACAGCAGAGGAGCTTGCTCATCGAGCGACCTCTGTAGAAACCCTCCTTTCAATGACTTATGAAGAATTTCTTGAAATTGAAGGGGTGGGAGAAAAAGTAGCCTCTTCTCTTGTCTCCTTTTTTAAAGACCCCGAACATCAGCAAGAAATCATGAAACTCATGAATTTAGGAGTGGCTCCCCAGCAAAGACAGATAGCCATTCACCACTCTTTTTTAGGGAAATCCTTTGTTTTAACCGGCACCTTGCACTCGATGAGCCGTGATGAAGCAGGGAATCTCATTAAAACGAGGGGTGGAAAGGTATCGAGTAGTGTTTCCAAAAATACTGATTACGTTCTAGTGGGGGCTGATCCAGGTTCAAAATATGACAAAGCCCAGGAGCTTGGAATTCAGATTCTAGATGAGGCTGCCTTTAAAAACATGTTGTAGTGATTGAGGAATCTCTTTTATAATCTTATCCCTATGGATAAAGGTTGGAAGAGTCAATATGGATTTATATGGGCCGTGCTCGGTTCTGTCGTCGGGTTTGCTAACGTACTGAGCTTTTCATCTCAGTGTTACTACAATGGGGGAGGAGCTTTTCTCATTCCTTACTTTGTGGCTTATATGCTTCTTGGCATACCTCTCTTGATTTTAGAAGGGCTCATAGGTCAAAAATTTCGCAAACCACTTGTCTCATCTTACGTCACTCCCTTGCGCAAATATATAGGATGGATTGCCGTATTGTCATGCTTGACAATTGGGGCATTTTATATTGTTTTGACAAGTTATTCCTTGATTTATGCCTATTTTGGAGCGACGGGATCGATTAGTCTTGATACGGCCCGTTTCTTTAAAGAAGACTTTCTTCACGCAACCCATGCCGTCGGCGATTTTGGTTCATTTTCAGTCCTCATTTGGAGTGTTGTCTGTTTAATTGGAATGGGTGTTTGGTGGGTTCTTATTAAAGATATTTCAGAGGGTATTGAGAAAATTTGTTCTTTCATGATGCCTCTTTTAGCCCTCTTAGTGATTATTTTTGCACTTGTCGCTTCCTTTTTGCCTGGGGCCATGGAGGGGATTCGCCATTTTTTATCTCCTGATTTTTCTAAACTCACAGATCTATCCCTTTGGAGAAATGTGTTTGGTCAGCTCTTTTTTTCCCTTTCATTGGGACTCGGTATCATTACCGGCTATGCTCAGTATAATGGGGAGAAAATTCAGTTGAAAAAGGCAATGAGCCTCATTGCTGTAGGGGACTTTGTCATTTCCTTTATAGCGGGATGGGTCGTGTTTGCTTGTGTAGGCTACATGAGTTATTTAAAAGGCATTCCTTTTAATCAGATCATTGCAAGTGATTCGGCGTTTGAAATTGGATTTATTGTTTTCCCTAAAATTTTACAGACCTTTACCCCTTTCTTGCAGCCTCTTTTTGGATTGTTGTTTTTCTTCTGCATTTTCATTGCAGGGATTACAGGGGTCTTTTCGATTGTAGAAAGTGTGGCAGGGAATGTGCAGCGGGAGTTTGCCCTTTCTAGGCGCTCTGCTGTAACTCTTTCTCTTTTTGCTATTGGGGGATGTGCTACCTTCTTTTGTTTTGGTAATGGACAAATGTTAATAGGAGCTTTAGCTCCCATGGTTCTTGGGATGACGATGATTTTTAGCGCTCTATTTGAGATTGTGATTTTCCTTTATTTTACTAAAGCGATTAAAGATGATCCCATTTGGTTTGTAGGGGAGCGGCGGAACTGGATGTACGGGAGTCTCCGTTTTTTCATTCCCTTTATCCTCTTTGCTATTTTAGTAGGTTCCATCATTGCAGAGTTTCAGGTAATTGATGCTTCGTTTTATTTGAGATGGGCTTGGTTTGGTGGGGTTTCTTTACTTGCAGTCTTTTTGATTCGCTCTGCAACAGAACTTCATTTTAAGCTAAACCGAGTGGTTTAAGACACTTACTCTATAGTAATTACTTTCCTCAGTGTCATCTAAAGAGGGGTCTACGCTTAAGAGTAAGTGGAAATCATGGCCGTAGGGCTTCGGTGAAAGATGATGTTTAACCCTTAGCTCTTCCAATGCGGGAACTTCAATAAGTAAAAGATAGGCTGTTTTAATCGTAGGCCAATTCACTGGCTTTGTTCGATAGTACCCCTTCAATGTAAAGGAAAACATCATTCCCTCTTCAGGGAAAGACTCCACAATACCTTCTTGCGTATAGATAACTGTTACCCGTTGTTGGTAGGTAGAACTTTTTCCATAAGGGAAAGAACGGGAAAACTGGGGGGATATTTCAAGATAATAATGCCCTTCATTTCGTTTAAGGACCCCTCGCAAGGGAAGATGTAATCTAGCAAAGGTGAGAAGTCTCTGATTCTCTTCTACTTTATGGAGTTTTTCTTCTAAACTTTCTTTAATTAAAGATTCATTAAGAGGTCTAAAAGGAGATACATAGGGTCTTGGGGGTTGGTAGGTGTAAATTACCGTTTGATTTTCAAAAGATCTTTTGATGAGTGTTGAGGGGAGTGTTGGATGAGGTCGCAGAGTTGATAAATTTTCTTTTAATTTGAGGGGTTTTTCAGTATGGTGAAACTGATGAATCTTAAAAAGTTTTTTCAGAAATGATTTGAGGTTCATTCACATATTATACAATTAATTTGTTAATTTGTAAAATGTGAAAATAAAAATTACAAAAAAGGCGAGATCATGAAATCTGGGGTTATTAAGGGAGCTATTTTAGGCGGGGTTGTCGTATTTATTTGGATGTTGGTAGCGTGGATGGTGCTGCCGTGGAGCGGAGCTTCCATGAGGAAGTTTAAATGTGAATCAGAGGTGACTGAAATGATGATGAGAAACTGTCCTAGGGATGGGGTATATATGTTTCCCTTTAAAGATGATGGGGTTAATCAGTCTCCCTATGTTTTAGCGACAGTTAAATTGAATGGAAATCCTTTGAATCCATGGGCATTTATTTCTTCTCTTGTGACTCAAATTGTGGGAGTAGGAATGATTGGGTATTTGCTTTCAAAAACAAGAAGAATGACTTACCCAGGAAGGGTGGCCTTTGTCACTCTTGCGGGGATTGCCGTGTGGGTATTAGGTATCGTTCCCGAGTGGACTTGGTGCGCTCTTCCTGCTGCCTTCGTCTTGAATTTACTTGTTAACTATGGGATTGGCTATTTTTTAGCTGGGCTCGTTGTTGCTAAGTGTGTTCGTGCCGAATAACGTTTGGTTATTATAGCCTGTAAGGTGAATGCGTTGCATCGTCCCAAGCTGAGAAACATCTCCTGGGAAGAGGACTTTTTTCCAGCAACGCGTTCTTCCTTTAATGAGTCCATCTTGGAGGACTTCTTCAACGAGGACCTCCACCGTTGACCCGAGCATCTGTTGTCTTTCTGTTCCACAATGTTCTTCGTGTAAAGAGAGAAGTCTTTGGAGTCTTTCCTGTTTGACTTCTTCTGGAATATCATCTTTAAAACGCATTGCAGGGGTCCCTTTGCGGGCGCTATAAGCAAAAATAAAGGCGACTGAATATTTAATAGCAGCAAAGGCCTCATAAGTTTCTTCAAAATCTGCATCTGTTTCTGTTGGGAAGCCCACAATGATATCTGTTCCAAGGGAAGCGTGGGGAACGAGTGCTTTAAGTTGCGCTACTTTTTCAAAGTACATTTCCTTGGTATACATTCGGTGCATTTTCTTTAAAATGCGGTTAGAGCCGGCTTGGAGAGGAAAATGAACGAATTCACAGAGAGAGGGGAGATCTCGAATGGCTTGCATCAGTTCTAGAGTAATGTCAACAGGATGGGAAGTCATGAATCTGATCCGTTCGATTCCGGGGATCCGATCGAGTCTGGCAAGAAGGTCGTGGAAAAGACAATTCCATGAGGGTTGATCTTTTCCATAGCTGTTCACATTTTGGCCCAGGAGAGTGATTTCTTTATAGCCCTGATCTGCAAGAAAACGGCATTCTTTTTCGATGTCTTCTGGAGGACGTGACACTTCTCGACCTCTTGTATAAGGAACAACGCAGTAGGTGCAAAACTTGTCACAGCCCCTAATGATCGAGACGTAGGCTTTGACCTTGTCCTCTCGCCTTGCGATCATATAGTCGAGATTTTCTTCAAATTTATCGTCGGTTTTAATCGTTTGTCTTCCTGTTGAAAGAACCTCGTCGAGAACGACATTGAGATCGGTGATGTTATTTGTGCCGACGACGAAGTTAATGTGAGGAAGTTTTTTGAACAAAGACTCTTTTTTAGCCATCGCCATGCAGCCGGTGACTCCGATGATGGGCCTTTGTTTTCCCATCCGGGTCAGTTGTCCAATTTTCCCCATCACTTTCCGCTCACTTAAATCTCTGATAGAGCAGGTATTGAAGAGAAGTAGATCTCCTGCTGTTTCATCATGAACGCGGGTAAGTCCTCGTTTTTCAAGGAGGCCAACCATGATCTCTGTGTCGAGTTCATTCATTTGGCATCCGTAGGTGCGCATATAAAAGGTCTTAGGTTCTTTCATTTAATGATCTACTTTTTTCCAAAAAAGCTTACAGGAAAAGCGAGCTTATTGCAATGAGTCTTTATACCCCTTAAACAGGGGGCGCAGTTAATGTGTAAGCTAGGGAGGTAAAGGCTTCTATAAGAGCGGTTCTATTGACGAGGTGACGGGTATCTAAGCTAGCTTCATTCCATTCAACAGGGAGTGGTGGCGTATCGGGCTGACTTCTTGCGTTATAGGCTCTTATCACATCCGCCCTTAGATCTCTCCTCCAAGTTATATTAAGGTTATGTAGAGAGAGGAAAATCGCTTTCTCTGTAGAGGGATGGGGAATATTATTTAGTAATTGAACCCTATAACCTATCATGATTAATTGCTGTTTCCATGGAGAAAGGAGGCCTGTTGGTCTAAGCCATCCTTCATTACTTACTCGTATTTTTACTAGGGCGGGAAGGTTAATGAAAGCAGGAATATCTATGAGGCTGGGGAGCATAAGGAGGTATAAAACGTGTAAGGAATTGAGATGAGCGAAATCGGGAATAGTTGTGAGTGGGTTTCTGCTAAGGTTTAAAGTATGTAGGGAATTGAGATGAGCAAAATCAGGAACAGTCGTAAGCTGGTTGACAGCAAGATTTAAAGTATGTAGGGAGGGGAAATAGATATCGAGTTCATGAGGACAGGTAGTTAAACTTAAATGAGATAAATTAAGTACTGTAACTTGAGATAAAGCTTCGCGATTCGCGTGCATCCATCTACGAATATTAAAAGCTCGTTGTACTGGAGTTCCTTCTAGGATAGTTTCATTCCGATTGGGAATACGGGAATACATAGCAATAAGAGCTTGGCAATTGTTATCAAGATTTCTTCTTGTTAAGTCAGCTCTTTCAAAAATACCCGCTATGGAATCTCTTGTTGGAGATAAATCTCTAATGTCAAAACCATTTGCACGGAGAGAAAAACGGAGTGAGTCTATTCTATCTGTTAAAGAGTCGCTTGTAGGTGCGATAAGCCATGTGTAGTCATTTAATAAGGGGGTTATAGCTTCAAGTAGATTCGAATAGATCCGATCCACCAGGGCTTTATTGATTGGGGATGTTCCGGCAAGGGCATTTAAGTCGCGAAAAGATAATAAAGGACTTAGGTTGTCGATTGCTGATTCTTCTGATAATGTATTTATTGACATAAAAATCCTTTAATTTGAACTGATTGTATCCTCAATTTAATTATAAATTCAAGTCAGATGTGACGGTATAATATAAAAAAATTGACAATCAACTATATTATAATATATAATATAGTCTATGGATAATTATAATTATGATTTAGATGATGTTTTTGAGCCTTTCCAAGAAGATTTAAGTAATCTAATAGAAAATCTTTCTTTTTCTGAGGAGAATGAAGGGATATCTGGGATAAGAGGGATGATTCTCCGCCTCCAGAGGGCGATTATCCTCTTGATTCAATATGGGGACTGGCCCCATTTCTCCTTCCCATTAGCCCTTGAAAGGGCCCCTTTAAACGCTAAAGAGGTGTTTGGGGTGACAGAGGATCACCTTGCCCTTTTTTACGAAAGAGCGAGAGATTGCTTTGAAAGGCAAAATTATGGGGAAGCCTCAGACCTTTGCTTTCTGCTTGCAAAGCTTGAGCCTCAGGAGGTTACATATTGGGTAGCCTTAGGAATGTCAGAGCAGCTTAAGGGGAACTATAAAGGGGCTGCAACAGCCTATTCTGTTGCGATGGATGTAAGTGGAAATGACTTAACTCCAGGTATTTACGCCGCTCGCTGTCTTATTGATCTTGGGGAGATTTCTTTAGCTAGGGCTCTTTTAGTGGAGCTACTCAATAGTGAAGCGGGGGAGGGGGTCCTTTTTTCCTCTCAGGCTAAGGAACTTATCCATGAGCTAGAAGGAAAAAAATAACGCCTTTCCTTTCCGTTTTTTCAGTATAGCTTGCAAAAATCTCTTCAATGCCCTAAAATCTCTAGGTAAGATTTTGTATAGAGAATAGGAAATTTATGAGTCAGCATCCTAAGACAGTATTTGTTAAGAAAGAAGAGGCTCTCAAGGCACAAGGATGGTTTGTCTTTGATGCGACTGGGAAGACCCTCGGCCGTTTTGCTTCTGAGGTCTCTAAGATTCTCAGAGGAAAACATAAAACGACATTCACTCCTCACGTAGATTGTGGAGATGGAGTGATTGTAGTTAACGTGGAGAAAATCGCGGTAACAGGAGCTAAAGAAGCTCGTGAGACATTTTTCCGTCACACCGGTCATATCGGTGGTCTTAAAGAAATGTCATACCGTGAGATGCAGGGAAAAAAACCAGACGAAATCGTGAGACTCGCAGTATGGGGCATGATGCCTAAAACCCGTCTTGGAAGAGCTCAGATGAAACACTTGCGTCTTTTTACCGGTCCATCACATAATATGCAAGCACAACAACCCGTAGAGATTAAACATGATTAAGGACGAACATATTGGAGTAGGACGAAGAAAAACAGCAGTTTCTGCTGTGAGACTTCGCCGTGGTACTGGCAAAATTGACGTGAATGGAAGGAGTTTCGATAATTATTTCCCTCATGCGATTCAGAGAGATGCCATTTTAGCACCCTTAGAAAAATTGGGTATTCAGCTTAATGGAATCGACCTTGTTATTCGTTGCAAAGGCGGAGGACTAGAAGGTCAAGCGACAGCTGCCCGTTTAGGACTTGCTCGTGCTCTTGTTAAACAAGACATCGACCGTCGTCCTTCTCTCAAAGAAGAAGGGTACCTACGCCGCGATCCTCGCAAGAAAGAGCGTAAAAAATATGGCTTGGCTGGAGCCCGTAAGCGATTCCAGTTCTCTAAACGATAATAGTTTATCCCTCAATAAATGCATCCTCTTCCTACGAAGCAGGATGCATTTTTATTTTTGTCTTACCCCGCTGGTTTTTAATCGAATAAAAGTTTATCCAGGAATAAAACAACAGGAAGAACGATAAGAACGATTTGAAGGATATGAACGATAGGGGTGATAAGAATGAACTAGTGCGTTTAGCTTATTTTTTTCTCATCATTCACATCATTTATATCCTTCAAATCGTTCTTCCTATCGGTCATTACTCGGGTATTTATAAGTATTTCTGGCTGAGGTAGTGTTTGTAGGGCTCTGCAGAAATTGGACTTCCTGTGCACCGCTCCATTAAAACCTCAGGAGAATACTGCCTTCCCCATTGATAAATATGCTCATTTAAATAGGTCGTTAGAAAAGAGAGCTCCCCTTTTTGTATTTTAGCTTCCGCATCGGGATGAACTTTTTTAAGCGCTTCATACAGTTCTGCTGCATAAATATTCCCAAGAGCATAAGTTGGAAAGTACCCAATCAGCCCAAGAGACCAATGAATATCTTGTAAGCATCCTTCAGCATCTGTTGGAGGAATAATGCCTAGCATCGATTCCATTTTTTCATTCCAAGTTCGTGGAAGATCTTGAACTGCAAGAGAGCCCTCGATTAACGCGACTTCAAGCTCAAATCTTAAGATAATATGCAAACAATAGGTCACCTCGTCGGCAAAGATTCGAATGAGGGAGGGAGAGACTTCATTGATCGCTTGAAAATAGGTCTCAAATGAGGTCTTTGCGAGCTCGGGAAAGTGTTTCTGTAGAGAGGGGAATAACAATTGATTAAAAGGTTTTGAAAGCCCTATGAGAGTTTCATAAAAACGACTTTGACTTTCATGGATGCCACAGGAACATGCTTGCGCTAACGGGGTACCGTAAAGGGGCTCAGGGAGATGTTGTTCATAGAGTCCATGTCCTCCTTCATGCATTGTCGCTGAAAGATTTTGGATAAAACAATTCTTATTAATATGAGATGTCAGTCTTAGATCAGTTGGGTGAATCCCCGAGCAAAACGGGTGCATCGAAAGATCTATTCTTGCCTTATTAAAATCGATGCCCATCAGAGTTAAAACTTCTTTAGATAAGAGCAGTTGTTCATTTTCATCAAAAGATCCATAAAGACAAGAAGTGTCGATAGGGGTAGCCTTTTTTTGTTTTGTCAGTTCAATAAGAAAGGGTTTGAGATCATCAAAAATACGTCGTAATTTTTTTGTCGTCATGCCAGGTTCATGTACGTTTAAAAGAGCATCATAAGGGTGTTCAGAAAAACCTAGTAAATGGGCTTTTTCTCTAGCTGAATCGAAAATTTTTTGGAGATAAGGGGCAAAGGAATCGAAATTCTTATCTTTCCAAACATGGACGGCTTCAGAGAACAGTTGTGATTCTCTTTTGACAAACTCTCCAGGGAGACAATCTTGATTGATAAAATCGACATGAAGTTCTCTCACAGCAGCTTGTTCTTTTTCAGAAAGAGAAGGTTCAAGAATTTCCCCTGTCTTGAAATCGATGAGTTTACTGAGAGTTTGTTTTAAAACGGGGGAGGTCGCAAGGCTGTGTTTAAGATGGGAAAGAGTGCTGAGTTGTTTGGCTCGAATAGATGCTCCTCCAGGGGGAAGTAAGGTTTCTTGATCCCACGAAAGGAGCATTTCTATTGAATTCAGAAGGGCAATTTCTTCAGTTAGGGCGATGAGCTCCTGATAGGTATGCGACATAATAAATGCTCCATAGAGTTAACGAGGCGATTAAAAAAACCGAAACCAATAAAATAACTTAAACTTAAGACGGCAATCGGAAAACTGCCCATCACAATATCGGTAAACCAATGGGCTCCGGCAACAAGTCGGGGCATACAAAAGAAAATGGCATAGGCAGTGCAAAAAAGAGCTCGTCTCCAACCTAAAAAATAAAACGAGAAATAGGCAAAAAATACCGCGGTAGTTGCATGGTCCCCTGGATAGCTATTCGTTGAGCGATCTTTAAAAGAAATATCCTTCACAACACTTTTTAGGCGTAAAGTATCTTCAAACACCATTGTAGGACTATATCTTTCGTAGGAAAGTACTTTTGGGAAAAACATTTTATTAACGCTGAAAATGACAAATCCTGTGAATACTACCCCTACAATTAAGGAAAGGGCTTTTTTTCTTTTGTTATTGCCGAGAAAGAGATAGGGAGCAAAAAAAGCAAAAAAGACCACATCGTGAATCCAATCAAAGCGGTGATTCGATAAAATAGCCCAAAATCTTTGCCAAAAGGGATTTGTTTCGACGCAGCGATGACAAAGACGAAAGGTGGCGATGTCGATCATTTCCCAAAATCCAGGGAAAACCCACCAGCTGATGAGAAGAGAGGCTACGATAAGGTGAGAAATAATGAGGCGTTTCATAATTTAAAAATTATACCTGGTTTAGTCTTTTCCTTAAAGAAAGGAGAATCGGGGCTAAAATCAAAAAAGGGAAGCTAATAAACGGAGAGATAAAGCCGTTACTGCCTAAAATTTTTGCAAAATTTGTCAGCATGAAGTAGCTCATGAACCCAAAAAGTCCATAGACGTACAGAGACAAAGGGGAGCGTCCTCTTTCGAAGGTAAAGGAATACGGAACTAAGGTCCACATGATCAAAAGAGAGAATAAGGGGGTTAAACATTTGTAAAAGAGTTTAGAGAGAGCCTCTGCATTCGAGGATGAGAGGGTGAGTTTGATTAAAGAGGAGATTTTCCAATTATCCAACGGAATAGGTTGAGGTTTTTTCGTGGGAATAACGAGATTTTCAAAATGATAGGAGGGGAAAGAGTGGGTTAATTCATAAAATCCCTGTTCATTTTTTTCAAATTGATCAACAACGGCGCCTACTTGTTCATGGAGAGATTTAATGTGGTAGATATTCTGCAGAGAGGGGAGGTAAAATATCTCAGAGTAGGTTTTCGTTTCCCTATTGTAGTGTTGATAAATCAACTGTCCTCCATCTTTAAGTCGTATTGATTGGATCCCTAAGTCTTTTGCCGTTTTTTTGATATGGGTTGCCTGAAAGGCATCGATAAAATTCATCGATTGAGGGAGAGCCCATTCATAATTGATATACATAAGGCAAGAGAGGGAAAGAGAGAGGAAAAATAAAGGACGAACTAGTGTTTGAAAAGAAAGGGAGGCCACTTGTAAGGCCAAAAGTTCATTATTTTTATTCATTCCTTCAAGGCAACGGATCAGAGAGATCAAAAAAGCAATGGGAAGAAGGAGATCCAATCTTTTAATGAAGTGATAGAAGTAGTAGAGCAGAATTTTCCCCAAAGAAGCCGATTGGAAATTCCTCATGTGCATGGAATAGTCCATCATAGCGTAGAGGAGATAGAAACAGAGAAGAATAAAAATGAGGGTTTTAAGGAGATCTTTTAAGATCATTTTTTGCCAAATTTTCACTTAAGCCCCCTGGTCCAGTTGTTTTTCGGCCCTTTTTGCCAGGTAGAGAAGGGGGACATGGGGAAGAATGAGCATCAACAAGGCGGCTAATTCTGGGTTGTTATGTTGAGACTTAGAGGCTAAAAAACAAAGGAGTGCATAAGTTGCTAGGAGGAGTATTTTGAGAGATGGGGAACTTTTGTTTCTTCCAATCTGACAACCAAAACTCATGCCGAGAAAACCAAAGGTAAGAGTCAGAAGGGGAAAGAAGAATCTTCTGATGAGTTCATATTTCGCCCTTGCAAGTCTTTTTTTGGAAAGAGAGGAAGAGGTGTAAATTTTCTGCAGGAGGGGTTTTAAAGGATCATGCTCTGTTTTTTCTAATAAAGCATTCGGTTTTAAAAAAGGAATCAGTAGAGAAGCTTCCATTTCGATTTTTTCTTGATTTTCAATCATGAGGTCTTGCTGAGATAGGGGGGTAATATGAGTGAGGTGATGGGCTGTCAAATGCCCTTGATTCACTTCGATGGACTCTGCAAGGGTGAGAGAGAGGTGGGTATTGTGGCTGAGGACTAAAATAAGATCCTTCACTTCTTTTTGAGCAGAAAGAGAGCTCATGTCGATGTAAGAATTTTTAAGTTTAAGCTGTTTGTTTTTTTCGAGGAGTAGGAGCGGATTAGAGGAGATCATTTCTTGAAATAGAAGGTATCCTGAGTGTCTTGTCATTGGAGTGAGTTCTGAAACGATGAGAAAATTGAGAAGGGCTAAAACAAAAAAAAGATATTTAAGAGGAGCTTTGATGGTTTTTAGAGAAAGCCCTGCTGAGCGGAGAGCTGTCAGTTCATGAGAGGCACTCAGCTTTTGGAAAAGAACAAGGGGGGCAATTAAACTAGAAATCGGAATGGCAAAAGGGAGGATATAAGGGATTTGATAGAGGGTAAACCTTAGGGTAAGGAGCTGATTATTTGCGAGTGTAGCAAAATAGGCAATCTCTTGAAGCCGGGTGATTAAAAGACAGGCAACCAACCCAAAAAGGGAAAGGGTGAAAATTTTAAGGAATTCTCGAAAAAGATATCTCCAAAAAATCGGCATACAAGGTTATTATATATGAGATGCGTGATACCCTTCTACAAATCGTACGAGATTTTCTTCGCCCGCGGTTAAAAGGGGGCCCTGTTCTCCTCGCTTACTCTGGGGGGGGAGACTCTACGGCCCTTTTTCACCTTGTACTCAAATATAGAGAGATCTATCCTCTAGACCTGCATGTAGCCCATGTGGACCATGGTTGGAGGGAGGAAAGCGAAAGGGAGGCTCTTTTGTTAAAAGATGCATGTCCGGTTCCCTTTTATCTTCACCGATTGAAGGTAGACCCAATGGAAAAAAACCTGGAAGATCGGTGCCGCAACCTCAGGCTGGCTTTTTTTTATGAGATCTATCAGATGCTCGGTGCAGAGGCCTTGCTCATGGCTCATCATGCAAATGATCAAGCAGAGACAGTGTTGAAAAGAATTTTTGAAGGAGGCTCCCTGCATGGGATTCTCCCCGATAGAGACATAGAGGGGATGCGCGTTTTGCGTCCCTTATTAGGTGTGCAGAAAAAAGAATTGATTGCTTATCTTGAAAAAGAAGGGATTTCTTATTTTACCGATCCTACGAATGAGGATGAGCGATTTCTCAGGGGGAAAATGAGAAAATCGATTATTCCCCTTCTAGAAGAACATTTTGGAAAAGGCATTGTCGCCCCTCTCTGCAGATTAGCTGAGCGTTCACAGCCTTGCGATTAATCGTTTTGGCCTGTAAAATTAATTCCTCCCAGGTAGAAGTGGGGGAAATGCAGATTTATGTTGTGTTTGATGTAAATAAAAAGGTAATAGAAAGATAGGTAGTAAACCAACTATAAGGGTTTTATATGGCATTTAATAATGATAATAACCAGCCGAAAAGAGGACTCCCCGGGGGATTTTTCCTCTTTTTACTCGCATCGATCCTTGTGATTTTGACTGTACAGAATTTGGCAAGTGATCGGGCTGCAAAGGTCGCTTTTAGTCATCAAGCTGAGCATCTTGTTAATCTCGATTTGATTAACCAAGGGCAGAGCCATAAGGTAGCACTGAATGACCATTTAGTCACTTTTTCTGGGAAATTTAAGGCTCAGCTGACAGAAGAGGCAAAACAGAGGTACCGCTATCTTGAGCTTCTCAATGAAGAGCATAATCTCAAAGAAGGGCAGGTAAATTTAGCTCAGGAACTAAGTTCTCTCGAGAAAGAAGTCAGACAATCTGCAGAAACTTTTTTACTTCTTTCAGGGATGCCTATTCCTCACACAGGTTATATCGTTATTTCTTCGAGTTATGATATTGGGAATCGGGTTAATGGAGTCGTTATTCAAGAACTCGCTGAGCGTCCTCTTGTGAATCTAAGGGAAGTGACCCTTCAATATTCAAGACAGACAGAGAAAGAGACCCTCGCTTTAAAGGAAAATTTAATTGCTCTCATCCAAGGTTTTAGATCGAATGAGCTCGGGATTGGTAATGAGGTAATGAAAAAGAAACTCACCGATATGCTCCATAGCGTTGAGGGGGTTTCTGGGACATTTCAGGAAGAGATGGCAGTTTTTGCCTCTTCTATTGAGGGACTCCAGTCGATTGTTAAAGAGTTAAATGGTGAAAAGAACGGGATTCGCCTTTTTCAACTGAGAAGTGTACGCAACTATCTCGTCGATTTAGAGCAGTATAGCTATCTTTCTGAGGAAGTTGAAAAAAATACAGCTCGTCTCGATAAAGCGCGGCAGAATGTAGCTAATGTTGTGTGGTTTTACAATAACAAAGAGCTTTCAACGCGGGCTTTAGAAAAGCAGGATGCGGATGAATTTAATCGTTGGTTTAGCGGGGCTAAGTCAGAATGGGAAAACTTTGGTTCAAACCAAGGATTATTGTTTAAAGCTCCAGATCAACCGAGAAATACAGTTCTTGAAAAAACCTTTAAAAGTAGAGAACCTGCTCCTAATTACCTCAGTTATCTTTTTACCCTTCTTCCTGTTATTCTGATTCTCCTTGTCCTCTACTATATTTTCTCAAGGCAAATGAAGGGATTAGGGGGCTCGGGTGCGATGAATTTTGGAAAGTCGCCTGCAAAGCTTCTTTCTCAGAATACAGAGCCTGTAACCTTTAAAGATGTGGCTGGAGTAGATGAGGCCCGTGAGGAACTCGAAGAAATTGTCGATTTTTTAAAAAATCCGATTAAATACACGACCCTTGGAGCACGGATTCCTAAAGGAGTTCTTTGTGTAGGCCCTCCAGGTACAGGAAAAACTTTGATTGCAAGAGCTGTGGCGGGAGAAGCAGAAAAACCCTTTTTCTCCATCTCTGGTTCTGACTTTGTAGAAATGTTTGTAGGGGTGGGAGCTAGTCGTATTAGAGACCTCTTTGATCAAGCCAAAAAGAATGCCCCTTGCATTGTCTTTATTGATGAAATTGATGCCGTAGGACGTCACCGCGGAGCGGGTGTAGGTGGTGGGCATGATGAAAGGGAGCAGACGTTGAATCAGCTTCTTGTAGAGATGGATGGGTTTGAAGCCAATGAGGGAGTGATCCTGATGGCAGCGACCAATCGCCCCGATGTGCTCGACAAGGCTCTTTTAAGACCTGGTAGATTTGATCGTAGGATTATCTTAGATCTTCCCGATATTAAGGGGAGATATGAAATTCTCAAGGTGCACGCTCGCAGAGTCAAGCTTGATGAAACTGTTGATCTCATGATGATTGCTCGCAATACCCCAGGGTCTTCTGGAGCTGATCTCATGAATATTTTGAATGAGTCTGCCCTTCTTGCTGCAAGGAAAGAAAGGGGAGCTGTAACGATGCCTGACGTCCTGGAAGCGACAGAAAAAGTGAAATATGGCAAAGAGCGTCGTTCTTTAGAAATTGATGCGAAAGAGAAAGAGCATACAGCCTATCATGAATCAGGTCATGCTGTAGTAGGGCTTATTGTTTCTAAAGGAGATCCTGTTGAAAAAGTCACGATTATTCCTCGGGGCATGAGCTTAGGAGCTACCCATTTTGTTCCTGAAAAGAATAAATTGGGTTACTGGAAAGGGGAGTGCCTTGATCGGCTAGCAACGCTCATGGGAGGGCGTATTGCCGAAGAGATTTTCATTGGTGATTACTCCAGTGGGGCTCAGATGGATATTGCCCAGGCCACTCGTCTTGCTCGGTCTATGGTATGTGAGTGGGGTATGGCAGATTCTTTGGGATCGGTAACTTATGATGAGAGATCTCTTGAAGGATCCTATCTGATGCCAGGACAGAGTGAGCGCAATTATTCAGAAGAGACAGCTCGAGTGATTGATGGGGAAGTAAAAAAACTTCTTGATGCCGCTAATACAAGAGCAAGAGAAATTCTTCATGAGAAAAAAGACCTTGTAGAACAGATGACCCGGATGCTTCTTGAGTTTGAAATGCTTGACCGAGAAGATTTACTCGATATGCTGGAAGGAAGATGGGAGCCTGATAAGAAACGGGCTAAGGTTAAGTTTATTGAGGAAAGTCATCGCAAGTTGCCACCTCCTCCGCAGAAGGAAGTTCCACTCGGGGATATGAATCCCCAAGTGGTGTAAACGAAGGTTAGTTACCTTCGTTTAGGAGGACTCGATGAGAAAGTCTAATCTGACCTCTGTCATTGACTTCAATGACTTTGACCTTGAGCGTATCTCCCATCTTGAAAAGTTTGAAGAGTTCGCTCGGGTCATTAATGCGGGTATTAGAGAGTTCTGAAATGTGGCAAAGCCCTTCTTTACTCAAGACTTGGACGAAGACTCCGAAGTCTTTAATAGAGACGATTTTCCCTTCATATACAGCACCTACTTCTACATCGGCTGTGAGGTTATAGACCATGGCCTTCGCTTTTTCAATCGCGTCTGCATCTTGAGAAGAGAAACTAACCATTCCATCATCATTGATATCAATTTGACATCCTGTTACTTCGATGATTTCTCGGATTTGTTTTCCTCCTGGCCCGATCACAATCCCGATTTTGCTCGGTTTGATGAGCATCATGTCAATTTTAGGAGCGTATTGAGAGATTTTCTCTGAGCTCTTAGGACATGTTTCGAGCATTTTATTTAAGATATGGAGACGTCCTTCTTTTGCTTGAGAGAGGGCCGCTTTCATGATCGATTGATTAATTCCTTCGATTTTGATGTCGAGTTGGAAAGCGGTAATCCCTTTTTCATCGCCGGCGACTTTAAAGTCCATATCTCCAAGGGCGTCTTCTACACCAAGGATATCGGATAGGATGGCAAATCTTTCTCCTTCGAGGATAAGGCCCATTGCAATTCCAGCAATAGGTCGTTTAATAGGCACTCCAGCGCGCATCATGGCGATACAGCCGCCGCAGATAGAGGCCATTGAAGAAGAGCCATTGGATTCAGTGATGTTAGATTCGAGTCTGATGGTGTAAGGGAAAGATTCGGTATCAGGGATGGTTGCTTGAAGGGCTCTCTCGGCAAGTTTACCGTGGCCTACTTCGCGGCGTCCTGGTGATCCCATACGTCCCACTTCTCCCACAGAGAAAGGGGGGAAAGAGTACTGAAGGAAGAAGCGGTGAACTCCTGCCATATCAAGATCTTCATATCTTTGTCCCATGTCGCTGCTGCCGAGGGTACATACGGCAATAGTTTGAGTTTCTCCTCGGGTAAAGAGAGCGCTACCGTGGGTTCTTGCAAGGGGATCTAAGTCGATAAAAATATCCCTGATTTCAGTCCCTGTACGTCCATCGCAGCGCACTTTTTTAGTGAGAATCATTTCTCTCATATGGTGGGCAGTGACTTTTTTGATCGCTTGCTTAGTTTGTCCGAGAGTATAGGTAGATTCCAGTGTCGTGAGCATTTCGACGACTTTAGCCTGGGCTTCAGAAAGAGCAGTTTCTCGTTCTTCTTTTTTGCTAATCTTGAGGATGGTAGCAAGGGGGTCTTTTAAAAGGGCATGGACTTGATCTTCGAGTCCTTCAGGAGGGAGGCGGAGAGTGGTGCGGTTTTTTGTTTTTCCAT
>JAGOSM010000072.1 GCA_018062315.1 Simkaniaceae bacterium
TCCCGAGGGCATTTCCTGGGAAAATGGAGAAAACCGTCTTTACCAGATTAGCTATATTGACCCACCTATCTTCAACGACTTAAGCTAAATCTGGACAATTTAGCAACTCTACTGATCAAATTGTCCATATGATCCCACTATTCAAAGATCATCGCCGATTTAAATAAACGCGAGAGGTAGTCGAGAATTGGCAATTTTCCCTGCGTCTCTCTGTCTCACCGCCTCTCGCGTTCATCCTTAACTTTTCTTTATACACGACAAAAATAATTTAAAGAAGAACGATAAGAATGGGCTGGCGCGTTTAGCTTATTTTTTCCCATCATTCATATCGTTATATCCTGCAAATCATTCTTCCTGCCGGCTGTTACTTTTACCCCTGGACAAACAAATTTTCAAGTGTTTCATAAGGCCAAAGCTTTGCAATGCCCTTAGCTCATTATGTGTTGAAATATAAGGATTTGTAATATCCATTATTAATTTTACAATGTAGTAATAAAATCAAATAAATTATTCAATGTTAAATATTATAAAGAAATAAATTGAAGGATTTGTTTTTATATAAAAATAATTACAACATTTGACTTTATATAAATAAATGACTCATAATATAATTATTACTTATTAAGTCTGAGGAATTAATGTTTGATAGTATTATACATAGGCTGTCTAGTATCGAGGCTGCGGCTGCCCCGGGTATTATTGGAGAAGTTGAAGAAGTCAGCAGTTACTTGCAACAGCTTCCTACTGAACTGCTCTCGGCCCCCAACGCAGCCGCAGCTCAGGATCTAATAAACAGGGTGTCCTTCCTGGGTACAGAAGATGTCTCTCATTTGAGGGTCTTATTTGAAAAAACTAAATACCTAAGTCAATTTTTGCAAACATACTCCCGTACCGATCTTGGTCATAGGATAGAAGCTATCGGTCTTGATTATATCAAAGAAGTTCTAGACTTTGCCTTTCCTTTGATACAAAGACCTTATTTCATAGCTGGTAAGGATCAGTCATTGGTCATATTGGAAATATGTCTCGAACTTTCCCCAGCTGATAAAGCAGAGATCTGTGCTCAGGATTACTATATAAGCACGGGATTTGCTATGGACGAAATCCTGACAATGATCCATTCGATGTCAATGGTCCCCGCGGATGAAAGAACAATGATTTGCACTCAATGTGCCTCTCTAATGGAAGTACTACCTAAATGGTTAGGCTTAGCGCTCATCCCCGGTATATTGCAAACAATCCCTTCAGAAGAAAGATCAAGTTTTTGCACCCAAGTGCTTCCCACAGTCTTAAGTCTCAAAGATGAATCAATGATTGCGGTATTTTTACGAAGAGTAAGCGAATACCCCCTCGGTAAAAGAGCACTATATTGTGATTCATTTCCCCCACTTTTGCAAAAAGCAAAGGATATGGCAGAGAAAGAACAAATCCTACACGCAATGCACGCAATCCCCTTAGAGAATAGGGCTACCTTAGTAGCCCAAGCCTTATCTTTTATAGAAAATATGGGGAATGAACACAATACTCCAGAAATCATCGAGGCTCTTCAAAACATTTCGAGTGCAGATCCAGTCATTCAACAAGAGGGGATTCGCACTTTAACTCTCCCTTTTGCTCATCAGGCGAAAGCAGTTTCCCTAATCCTTAAAGAAATACTCTTAACTCCTATAGAAGAAGCTCCTTACTCTTCAGTTTTCCCTTTTATTTTTCAAGTCCTACCTTTAATAGATAGAGTATATTACAGAGAATTTATCATAAAAGAAATCAAGAACATCTCTTTAAGTGAAAGAGCTTTATTTTGTGAACAAGTCAAACTTTTTATAAGAGAAGGGACTGTGACCTCTCGCGCAAATCTCATCAAAGAAATGAAAGCCATTCCTTCAGATGAAAGGGCTCTATTATGCACTCAAATTTTGCCATTTATAAGAGAAATCTCTAATAAATATAGCTCCTTCGGGGACCTAGAGCAAGAAGCTGAATCTATCATCCTAGAGATCATCAAGACGCTAAGAGAAATTCCGTTAGATGAACAAACCCCGTTTTATACCCTAGCCTCCCCTTTTATGGATAATGTCCCAGGATCTATTCGCTTAAGCATTTTACGGATACTTAAATCGATTCCTGCCGAGGCAAGAGCCTCTATTTGCGCGCAAGCTTTACCCTTAGTAAGAGGAAAGATGGACTCATCTGCAGGACAGATCCTCTTGATCCTTTCATCACTACCCGCAGATGAGCACTCTCTCTTTTGTGAACAAGCTTCCTTTCTCATAGAAGATGTTGATGATCAGCACGTATGCAACCACATCATGCACTCCCTCTCCTCCCTCCCTGGAGAAGAAAGACCGACTTTTACCACTCAAGGCAAACTATTAATCGAAGGCCTTACTGAACAGAATTCCATCCTATTTGCACTAGATGCCCTTAAAAAAATTCTTCCGGTTGAAAGAAGTGATGTATGTACCCATTCCCTTCTTTTTATAAAAAAAGAGACAAATGTACATGACAGGCTATTTATTTTAAAAAATATGAAAAAAATTCCTGCTGCTGAAAGAGAAGCTGTTTGTGCTGAAGCTCTTCCTTTGATTAAAGGAGCCTCAGGCAGACGTAGCGCAGGGGATATTTTAGCAGAAGTTCACCTTTCCCGGATAACCGATCCAGAATCTGCTATTTGGAAGCAATCCCTTCCTTTCATGAAAGAAGATTTTCACGCAACGACTAAAAGAGCTATTCTATACGCAATTAGCTCTATTCCCTCCAACGAAAGAGCTACTTTTTGTACTCACCTCTTACCTTTAATAGAGGACGTTAATGAAGGGGAGAGAAAGGACATGATAGAACTCGTCGCAACACTCCCTGAGATCGAAAGAGCTGAATTTTGGGAACCAACCCTATCCCTAATTAAAGGATCTTATCCACATAATATTATAAATATTATAACAACGGTGATATCTATCCCTTCCACTGAAAGACAGGCTTTTTGTGCTCAAGTTCTTCCCCTGGTAAATACAATCAAAGATAGGGGAGCCGTGATAGAGAAAGTTGCAAAGCTACCTGAGGCTGAAAGATCAGAACTCTGGGATCAGGTGTTCCCTTTTATTGAGGGAATTACTGATCAATACAGAAGAAGCAATATCATAGAAAGCATTGTAGAGCTTTCTAAAAGTAAAAGAGCTAACCTTTGGCTGCAAGTCTCCCCCTTTATTCAAGGAATTACCAACGAGAGTAGTAAAACCTGTATCATCCATACAATTATACGCTTTCCTCAAAATCAAAGAGCCGAGTTATGGGCTCAGGTTAGCCCCCTAATCCAAGGGACTATGAGCGACAGAGAACGAGAAGATATTATTACAGGTATAATACAGCTCCCTCCAGATGAAAGGACCTCTTTATTTGCTCAAGCTCTTCCTTATATAATAAAACGGTGTTATCAAGAAAAGCTACCAAGTCCTACCCTCACGCTTCGCCATACTTCTAAACAAAATAAAGCCAGTCTTTGCATTGACGCTCTTCCTTTTCTAGCTGACGTGATGTCAAAGGTAGACGATAAATGGAATACTGGATGGCGCATCATAGACATCCTTAATACCCTCCCCCCCACTGAAAGGGCCTTATTTTGCTCTCAAATTCTCCCCTTTGTGAAGGGAAATATTTATAAAGATGACGAGGATATCATCAAGATTACCACTATGCTTAGTCAGATTCCAGCAGGCGAAAGGGCCGCTATTTGCACACATGGTAGAGGATTTGCGATCCATCACCTAACTGCAATTCTAAATATCCTTCAAAAGATTCCCTCTATTGAAAGAGCCCTATTTTGCGAACACTTTTTACCCTTGTTACAAGAAGAAGCTACGACTACCAACGATATTATAGACCGTATTAACCTCCTTCCTGCTGAAGAAATAACAGCATTCTGTGCTCAGATTTGCCCTTTTGTGCTAGCTTGTCCCAATCCAAGGCATAAGGATCTGATATTACGCACGATTGCCTATTTTGCACCAAAAGATCGCCTTTCTGTATTAGAAATGATGCTTCCGCTTTTAGCCACCCTTACTCTAGATCCACATCATAGTGATACTGCACAACTCACTCTTATTCAGGCTATTTTAAGCCATAATCCAGCTTTACGAGAGCCGATGCATGCTTATCTCATAGAGCAGTTAGGAACAGAAACAAATCCAGATAAAGCTGAAAAGTTAGCTCGTTTAATTTTTGATAACCGCCCCTCATTTCACCTTTTTGATGAGACAGATCCTTTAGCTCAAGCGGCCCTGGGTATCATCATCGCTACAGAAAATCTTACAAACCATAAAAATCCTTATGTTGTGTTTAAACAGCTCACAGACTCTGCAAAAAAAGAGACTCCCGAGGCTCCTTACCAAGAGGGTTTAAGATTACATCCCAAGCAGATTTTCATAACGGCTCGTACCACGATCCCTCAAGCTGAAGTCCTTACAATGACTCATGGAGCCCCTTTAACTGGACAAGTTTTAAAGAATTTCGTCACAGAATTCCGCGAGAGAGTTGCTGCAGCTCCTAACCAAGCCGACATTCAAGCCTCTGTATACGCTAATAATGCCGCCTCTTTAGAAGCCCTATTAAGCAATCTTAAAGATCCCTTCTTTTTAGATCTTCTTAATCGACCCTATCAAGCTGAAATCTCTTTAAAACAAGCCATGATGTGTTCTCTTATCCAGTATTTCCTCGACCTCTCTAACGAAGTGCCTGCAGGAGCTCTTTTATCCCCTAGGGAAGAGGCTTTATGTAAAATATCAACTTCTATTCAGAACTGCGAGCAAGGAAAATCAGAAGGATTAGCCTTAACTTATGCTAGTCTTGAAAAAAAATACCAATACTCTACTGAATCAGATATAAATCTCGTAGCACAAGCTAAGACCTTTGTAAGAGGGACTTTGCAAAAATCTATTCTAGATTTGATATCTGGCGACACCTCCCTAATGCGTGCTATGACACAAAGTTTAGGTCCAGTAAGCCAACTCTCTCACCAATCTACCTATGTGAAAAACTTCCTTGGACCTCATATGGGGATGCCACATGCACTTCAATTCGATCTTCATACTCATATCCTTTATGACGCCCTCCTCGGGCTCTCTCTTGAAGAAGCCTTTTCCCTCTTCTATGACCACTTTACCGTTAAAACTGCAACAACTCTCCTTAGAGAAGCCTTTGAACGGCTTCCAAAACCAGAACAAGCGCATATCTTCAATGGAACGATAGAACTCCTAGGATCTCGCATAAAAGTAGAGGATATCTTTGATCTACATGAAGAAACCTATGAGCCCTCTTTAACAGAAAAGGGAGCCCTCGAGTTCTTGCTTGCCCTTGGCATTCTTTAAATCATTTTTTTCTGGCAAAATCTGTAAAATTTTTTGATTGCCTTTTTTTTTCTTATCCCCTACGTTCTAAAGAATGGTAGCTTGTATGTTTGCTTGTTTATCCTGGCAATGGATCACCCTATTATTCAGCGCTATGGTTGGCCTGAATAGTTTTTTCCTCTTCAAAAGGAAATAGCCATACATGAAGAAGTGGGCTATGATTTTGCTCAGCTCTTCATCCTTCGCCACCTATACACCATGGTATACAGG
>JAGOSM010000073.1 GCA_018062315.1 Simkaniaceae bacterium
CTAGGAGCCTTGATGTATGGCATTTTTGCGGGTGCGGAGGCTAACTGGACATCGATTTTAGCCTGGATGTTTCTCACTATGGGAATAGGGGCCCTCATTCTCCTGATTATTCTCGATGAAAAGCAAATACATCCCCTTCTCGACCTTCATATTTTCAAAAAGGAACTGATCATTCTTTCCGCTTTAAGTTGTGCCTTTGGAGGAGTCGCCTCTACCGTATTTATGTTTTTTGACCCTTTGTACCTTCGGATCCTCCGTCACCTATCTCCTTTTCTTATCGGCCTTCTGATTGCTGTGATTCCTTCGGCCCAAGTCTTGATTTCCCTCGCCTTTGATCGATTAGTCAAACGGTTTGGAATCGCAAACCTTCTCTTTTTTTCCATCCTAAGTGCTTTTTTAGCCATTGTCCTGCACCTTGAGCTTCAACTTGACACTCCCCTCCTTTTTCTCATCATTCCCTTTTTCCTCTTAGGGGTAAACTGGGGACTTAGTAATGCTGCAACGATTACAGCAATTAATGAAGAGATTTCCCCTCGTCATATTGGATCTGCCCTTGGGACAATTATGACCATTTGGAATATTGTGGGATCTATTCTCTTAGCGATAAGTACAGCTGTGTTTCATGCAAGCGAACTGAGAAGCTCCTTCTTGCCTGCTTTTCATACCACCGTTTATTTCAATATTGGTTTTGGAGCCTTTATCCTCATGGCAGCGATCTTTCTTCGCTTACATTTAAAGAGAAAAGAGCATGGTCAATAAATACCAGCTGGAGAGCTGGACCATTTACCCCCTCAATGATGGGTACATCGATCTTGATCAAAGAGTGATTTTTAATATTCCCCCCTCTAATCTAAGAAAACTCCTGCCCAACGAAAATTTTATCCTTTCGACTCAAGTCTATGCGTATCTTATTGACACAGGAGATGAACTTGTCTTAGTTGATACGGGGTGTGGGACTCAATTGGGGCCTACAGCAGGCAAGCTCTCTAGAGAGCTTAAGATTATCGGCTATGACCCCACACAAATTTCTCAGATTCTCATTACCCACCTTCATGTCGATCATATCAGCGGTCTTCCCCTATTTCCTGAAGCAACTATTTATGTACCAGCTGTTGAAGCCCTGTATTGGCGTGATCCAATGCAAGAAGCAAAAGCAAATGCTTTTGACCGTCCCCGTTTTTCCTTAGCAAAACAGATGCTACTTCCCTTCGAATCTCAAGGTCATCTGAATCTCATTCATCCTGGAGACTCCATTTTTCCAGGAATTCAGGCCATTGAAGCTTGTGGACATACACCTGGACATATGGCCTTTCTTGTTGGGCCTCCAGGCAGCCAGTGCCTTCTTTGGGGAGATATTATCAATAGCCCTTTCGTCCAATTTGATCATCCAACATGGCCAGTTGCTGTAGATATTAACCCTGAAGAAGGGGTAAGGAGCAGAATGTTGCTTTTAGAAAAGGCAGCAGATGAGCATCTACTCGTAGGTGGAGCCCATCTCCCTCTTCCCGGCCTCGGTTATATTTCCAGAGTGGATCATCATTTTACCTATACACCTGAGCTTCGAATTGATTTCCCATAAGAATCAACGAGATTTTCGATGAAATTCGAAGCTCAGGTTATACCGAAACAAGAACTCACCTGACGCGAAGCGAGGTTTGAAAAGGGGCTAATTACTTGCTGCAAGCAACATAAGTATGGATCACGATAGTTTCTAGAGGGTCCCTCTCCGTGCTCTCGGTGGTTATCTTTATCACATATATGGATGAGAGATCCATGCCAACCATGCTTCTGCAATGAGAATATTCCCTGTCCTAGTATTTTGAAAATTTACCAAGGGGAGCACCGAGCTCACCGAGACCCTCATTTAACCTCCTACTTAAAACTTTTTATGTTTTTAAGCATTTCATAAAGAAAAGAGATTTGCGCGCGTAAGGTGAGTCAGTAATTCCCACTGGAATCACTCCCAGATGTCTTCACTTAAGGTAAAGAGGTGTTCCCTCGTTAAATCCCAGGTTATAGGGGTGATTTCATAAGTTCCAACAGATGCATCAGTTCCTGTTCTGATGATATGAGACAACTCACCGGTTGCCTTAATTAATCCATGATTTGGGTCAAAAAGATATTGAGATCTATCCCCATCCCCACTTGCTACAATAAAAAGCAGCACGGCATGTTTCCTAGGAAATGCCTCATTCATAATCGTTGTGCGTATCTCGTAGGCCCCCAATGCAAGATCTTCAAGCAGCGCATCAAATTCTCGTAAACTCACCTCACCCTGAAAAAGTCCAACTAGATTTTGGACTTGCTCCCCAAAAAGATTATGTATTGCTTGCAATAGAAGACTTGTTTCCGATGCCCCCGTACAAAATTCTGAAGCAACGGCACGAAGTGATGTTTCGTCCATAGGACACTTCATGACATCGCAAAAATGATATAACTTGCACAGAAATTCCTGACACATACCCATACAAAGACCACGTCTCCAATTTTCTTCATCGGGGAAAAGAGTGGTTCCACTCCCCACCCCCATATTCCCCGTTGCATCACGCAGTCTACGAACTCTCAGAGTAGATGGCTTTTGCTGAAGAAAAAGATGCAGCTCTGGATTAGGATAGTTATAACTTACCTCTAGGTATCGTTCCCCTAAAAATTGAGCATTTCCCATGAATTTCTTTTGCGCTCTCTCTCGATATGCAACAAGTTCCTCTAATAAATCTGCAGGAGGTGGAGCTGAAGAAACATATGATCTGAGTATTGTGACTTTATCTTTCAAGGTTCCAAGGAGTGTTGCTGGTGGGGGAAGAAAAATATCTCCCGCTTTAGGACGAACGACCACTGTATCAAATACACGACGAATTCTCTCTAACGTTGCCGTAGAATAAAGAGCTTCTCTCAATTTTTCTTGAGAAAACAACCCAGCCGCATGAACAGGTGGCATGATGTCCATAAAATGGATCTCCTTTAAGATTCATTATATTATCATTTAAAATGACTAAAAATTAAATAAAAAAATAACTTTACATTTACTTTTAATTTAAATGGTTTATAATAGTAGCATATGTCAATAACATTTGATGCAACTGATTCAATTACCCTTGAAGGGTCTATTTATAAGCCTGCAATAGGAGCTCCAGGAACTCACCCCTTTCACTATTGCGACAATATTAAAATACTTTTGAATAGCCTGCTTGGGTATACCTCTCTAGCCTCTAAAATTAGTAAAGAGTTTTCTAAAAAAATATTAGCAACTGATATTTCTAGCATCCACGACTTATCTGCCACCTACTACCCCCGTTCATGTGCAGTTACTGTAGTGATTAACCAACGGCTCAGAGGAGAACTTCCTTTGCACATGGTTTATGTCTGGAAAGCGGCACCATTAAGTGCAACAACCCCTCTACTTAATATAAATTGATAATGGAGAGATCATGATGGTGAGTTCTTTAACTGCCCGTGCTGGTGCTGGCGAACCCCCTTCTGAAGAAGCAACTAACTGGCCAGGGGAAGAGAATACTCTTGCCACGACATTTCGATTTTTAGCCCCAGAGGACTTAGGAAAAGTTGGAAAAACCTGTCGTCAATGGCATCGTATAAGCCGTACAGAGGCTATCTGGGAAGCTTTTGATTTAAATACATTATCCACAAATTTACTCATCAAAGATAAAAAATGGTGGGAAACACATTTTGAGCCTACCGTTTTAGAAACTGCCGGCTTGGTGATAGATGAATCTTTATTCCCTGTCAAACGTGTGCAGATTATGACAGTTATACAACTCCTGAAATCACTAAAAGTTGAAAAACCAGGAGATGTCCCCTTACCAGGGGGACAATTAACCCTTTTAACGTTACCTGAAGGGCTAACACTCCGAAAAGTAACGGCATTGCCGGGAGCTCGATTTGCTCATATGTGGCCCGCTATTCTCGAAGAGCAAGGAGATATCCCCCTTCCTACCACAACTCTTGTAGCCATTACAAATCATATCCTATCAGGAAGCCGAAACCTCATGTCCTTTCAACAAAAACAGCTCTTACAAGAACAGGGATGTGAAATGCCTTCTGTACTTGCTGTAGCAACTCTTGCAATTTTAACACAGAAAGATAGTGGTATAATGCTCTATCCAGGATTGACCTCCACACGATGCAAGGAGAGAATAGAAGCCGGCTGCCCTGATCATCTCACTGAAATATCAGCAGGACGTTTCAATTTAGTCGGTTTCCACATTGACTCCACTTCATGCGGATGGCATGTCGGCGTTGCTGCTTTAAAACAACTTCATGGTCATTAACTTTCTAGACTCATCAAACAAAAAATAAATTTTGCTATTTTTGTTTAATTTGCAATAATATATCCAAAATAACCATTGAATAAAGAATGAATTTACAAAAGAAATCAATCTGGTCCTTAGAAGAAATTCGAAAAGCAATGCATATCAATATGCATTTCCAAATGACCTATTTTGCTAAGTATATCTCTACAATGGAAATCGTTGTTGAACCCGATGTAACAGTTGTCCGTTCTTCTATTCCAGACGATACCTTTAACTATGTTATCTCTGCTCATTTTCAAGAAGAGAACGCCACAAGCCGAGTTACACATATACTGAGTCTTTTTAAAAAACTTAATCTCCCCTTTTCTTGGTGGGTAAGTGAGCTAGATACCCCCTCTTTCTTAGGAGATATCTTGCTGAGCGAGGGACTCACTAGAAAAGAGGAAGATATAGGAATGTATGCAGAGCTCTTGCATTTAGAAATTCCTCCAATTACACCACCCCTCTCTTTCCAGCGCGCAACCTCCCTTACGCACCTGAAGCAGTTTGCGGATGTGATTACAGCCATTGGTGGCTCACCTCAATCCTTTGATCTCATTTATTCTAAGCTTCCCAGGGTCCTTAATTCTGAAGATTCTTCTTTCTCAATGCATATCGCCTATCTTGACAACATACCTATCGTTACTGGCATTTTAGTGACCCACGCCAACGTCGCCGGAATTTATTATATAGCCACAATCCCTGAACAAAGATGTAAAGGTTTTGGAACAGCCATGATGTATCATCTTTTAGGGCTTGCAAAAGAAAAGGGTTATTTTATCGCAACCTTGCAAGCCTCTGCTGAGGGACTTTCTCTTTATGAGCGTTTGGGATTTAAACGTTGCTCTCAATTTATAGAATATAGTGGGATTCATGGCAGTTATTAAGGCCACCATTTTTTTTGAGAAATGCTACTGGGTTGGAACCTTTGAAAGAACGGATAAAGAGGGTTATGCTGTAGCAAGGCATATTTTTGGAAGTGAACCCAAGGATACAGAAGTACATGAGTTCGTTCTGAACCACTACCATGAACTAAATTTTGGAGCTCTTAAAGAAATTCAATTGGAAATTAGGAGAATGAACCCCAAAAGAGTTCAACGAGAAGTTCGCCGTGAGATGGAGAAAATCAAAGAAACCACACGCCCTTCTACTTTAGCTCAAGATTACTTAAGAGAAGAGCTTGAAAAACACAAAAAAGAAAAAAAACACGAATCCAGCGAGGCCAATCAAGCTTTAAAAGA
>JAGOSM010000025.1:0-14045 GCA_018062315.1 Simkaniaceae bacterium
AGTACACAATCGGATGAAATTTGCAGAAAATAAACGAGCGGAAGGAAGGGGCCTTGTTGAAACAGAATCTCATCTTTTAAGCAAGGTAGAGGTTGATGGGGATGATCTGAAGCACATATTATCTCTGATTGAGGGGGTATATATAGGTCCCTTTATTCCGCGTGAAGACGTTCCTCAGTTGATTATAAAGCGATTTTGTCTAGAAAAAAAGAAAGGGGTAGCTATGTTAGATCTTGAAATCATTAAAAGAGAATTGCATGAAAAACATTAAGTATCTTTTTTTTGTTTTTTTAGTCTCCTGTGCAACGCGGAGTGATCCTAAGGAGCAGCTTACCATGATACAGATTGTGGATAGGCAAGGGTTTAGTGAAACAATTAGTGTAGAAGATAGGTTGAGCCGCTATGCAGGGATCGATTTTACCTCTGCACAGCCTTATCAGAGGGTCACTCGAGTATTTTCAACTAAGAGATCTTTGCTGACGTCTTATCATTCTAATGGGCAGCTTAAGCAATTTCTAGAAGTGAAAAATGGACGTGCTCGAGGTAAATACCTTGAGTATTATGATAATGGGCAGAAAAAGATAGAGGGAACCGTGATAGAGGGTCTAGGAGATCTTTCAGAAGGATCTCTCATGACATTTGTTTTTGATGAAATGAGTCGCGCTTGGGATAGGCAGGGAAATATTCAAGCTGAAGTCCCTTATTCCAAAGGTTTTTTACAAGGAAGAGCAATCTATTACTACCCTTCTGGAGAAATTTTTCAAACAGCAGATTATGACCAAAATTTATTGCATGGCCGGCTTGTAGAGTACAAAGAAAATGGAGAAATTTTATTTAGTGAAGACTATCTTTTTGGCCTTTTGATACAGGCTCTATATCCGGATGGGAAGGTGGTTAATAGTCAAGGGACGAAAGCTGTGTATGAGCAGGGGAAACTTGTTAAAACGATTCAAGTGACGGATGGAATACTGAATGGGAAAGTGGTTTGTTATGGAGACAATAGAGAAGTTATAGGAAGGTATAGTTTACGAGACGAGGCCCGCCATGGAGAAGAGTGGATTTATTATAAATCGACCCTTCCTAAAATGGTGATTAATTGGCACATGGATAAAATGCAAGGGCTTGTAAAAACCTGGTATGAAAATGGGGCTTTACAAAGTGAAAAAGAGATGATGGATAACTATAAACAGGGGCATTCGATTGCGTGGTATCCTGATGGTGCTGTCATGATGATTGAAGAATATGATCGAGGGATGCTTGTTAAGGGCTCTTATTTTAGTAAAGGGCGTAAAGAACCCATTTCAAAGGTGGTTGGGGGAGCTGGAATCGCTACTATTTTTGATGAGTATGGACAATTGATTAAAAAAATTCGGTATGAAAGGGGCAAGGTGATCCATGATGGGCCCAACTAAAGGGGATCTCAGGGCTTTTTATAGAAGAAAACGGGATGAGATTTCTAAGGAACGGAGAAGGGAAGCAGAAGATGCTCTTATGGAACTGCTTTGGCCGAAATTGATTGTGTATCCCAAAGTGCTTTCATTTGCTCCGATGCTTGGAGAGATCGATTTGAGCAGATTAAATGAAGCTCTTGCAGCGGAAGGAAGGGTTCTTTTCCCTTATCTTGAAAAAGGGGAAATGAAGGTGGATGGAGAGTTCAATTGTATTTTAGTGCCTGGGATAGGATTTGACCCTTTTCATCATCGTTTAGGGTATGGAAAGGGGCATTTTGATCGATTTTTAAAACATTACCCTAAATGCCCCACTTACGGGATTGCTTTTCGAGAACAAAGGATAGAGGATCCTCTTCCGATAGAGAGTCACGATGTAGCGCTGACCCATGTCTTCTTTTTTTAAGGTTTAAGAGGTTGTTTAATGGCTTCGCAGTAGTGAGCCCCCTGGGAGCCAAGAGCATTGATAGTAGCTCCTGTTGGCACCTGTAACCAGGTTCCAAAAGAGGTCCCATTGGGGCAAGTCAACAGTACGGTTAGGGGAGTCATGACATCTCGTCCATTGTCTGCGTTTTGGAAAGAACTTTGCCATTGCATTTGGTGAAAAGGGGTCACGATAACCCCTCCGCAGTTCATTCCATCATTGGAGAAAATAGTGGCAGTGAGCGTATACATGCTATCATTGTAGATCGTCAAGGAGGCAGCAGAAGCTACACTTGAAATCAATGCACAAAGGGCAAGGCAAAGTTTATTCATGTTCCCTCACAAGGTTAGCCCATTTGAAGTCAATTAATCCCATAGGAGAGACGACAGTGTCTGTTACTCCCTTTTGCTTGGAATAGAGAAGTGTCATATGGTAGAGGGGAATAATAGGCATTTCATCCATGATAATTTGTTCTCCTGTAGCGAGAAAACGGGTCCGCTCTGCGGGATTTAGGCAAGCGTAAGAATCATCTAAAGCTTTGATGTAATCTCTATTTTCCCAGGAGGTGTTATTAGTGCTTGTTTTTGCACTACGGAATACTTCTAAAAAATTGATAGGATCATTTACATCTGCAATCCAGGATCCCACCGCGAGTTGATAATTGTGAGATACAATATCGCTAAAGAGGACCTTAGGCTCTACGGACATCAGGGTGACTTCAACGCCAAAAGCAGTTTGCCATTGTTGTTGAATCGCTTGCATCATTTGATGTGTTCTCTCTGAAGGAACATATTTAATGGTGATATGGGGGAGATCATCTCTAGACATGTTGAGTCTAGCGAGTTCAGAATTAAAGAGAGAGAGGGCTTGTGCTGTATCGCCATCTGTAAAGTAGGGGATATGTTGAAGTCCCATCGAGGGGGGGATGAGTCCTGTTGCGGGAAGTTGAGTCCCCTGGGTGAGGTGTTCAACGAGTTCTTGTCTGTTAATCGCAAGGGCAAAGGCTTTTCTCATCGCAGGAGAATTAAAGGGAGGCTGAAGGGTATTGGTTCTTAAAAAAGCGGTCCCAAGACTCGGTTTTGTGTAAAGCTCTTGGAGATTTTTCAGTTGGGTAATGTCATCAACAGAGATGTATGAAAAGGGGGAACCAGCCCAGTGGAGCTCCCCTGCTTTGAAAAGATGAATTTCAGTCGTTGAATCTACCATAATCATATTGATTTGATCGAGTTTGACTGTTTTAGCATCCCAATAAGAAGGGTTTTTTTCGACAACAAGAAGATCATCATGTTGCCACGTGGAGAGTTTAAAGGGACCACATCCCACATATGTTTCAGGGGATTGCATCCACTCAGGGCAGGTTTGATCAACCTTTGCATTGACGGGGAAAAAAGAGGGGTGAGCGAGAAGTTCGAGGAAATAGGGAGTAGGTTGTGCGAGGGTAATAATAAAAGTTTTGGCATCAACGACTTGAATCCCTAGCATGCTTGGAGGAAGTAGCCCATTTTTAACACCTTCGGCATTTTTAATCGGGAAGAGCTGTGCGGCGTTGGGTGCTAAAAACTGAGGCGCGAGCACTTTCTTCCAGGCATAGGCAAAATCAGAAGAAGTGACAGGAGATCCATCTGTCCATTTTGCATCTCGCAGGATGACGGTATATGTCTTTTTATCAGATGAGATGACAATCCGTTCTGCAAGAGCTAGTTCAGGAACTCCCTGTTCGTTGACTCGGGTTAATCCCTCCATCAACATTTTAGTGATGTTAATATCTCCTAAATAGCGCACTTTACGGCTATCTAGAGTTTGAGGGTCATTACAGATATTGATTTTTAGCGTTTTGAGCTCAGATTTACTTGGTGTTTTATCGCAAGCTGTGAGAAAAATAAGCGCAGAAAGCAAAACACGGCGCATAGGAAGCCTCTTTCGTTGAGTTTAGTCAAATTGAACACCAAATGGGCATTAAAGAAAATCTTTTTTTCAGCGATTTTTTTGAAGCAATTCAGTACACACCGTTATTAAACGAACCTCAGTTTTTCCCTCGTATAGATAATGTGGGGCTGTATCGTGGACTTGAAATGATTGCATTTCCAGGGACAATTTTTCAAATTAAAGAGAGGGTAGGCTCTTTTTGTCAGGTAATAACAGAGGAATACCCGGTATCCTATCCTTTATTTGTTGAGGGGAGATTCTTAAAACCTACTCTAAAGAAAAAAAGGGAGGTAAAGATGCCTTCCAAAGAGCAAATTTTAGCCCATTTAATGCAACGTATAGGCACTCCTTATTTATGGGGAGGTAATGTAGCAGAAGGAGTTTTTCGTCCAGATAGGGCTTTTTCTTCTCCATTCGAGCGGAGAATTAACTGTCTTGAAGGGCTCGATTGTTCTGGCTTACTTTATGAAGCTACGGGGGGATGTGTTCCGAGAAACACTTCTGATCTATGGGCATTGGGAGAAGAAAGAGAAGATGTCAAGCCGCTTGACATCTTTGTATTAAAGGGGCATGTGGGGATTATGTTAGATTCTAATTGGGTGATTGAAAGTAAACACGATTGGGGAGGTGTTGTTGTGCATCCTCTAAAAAGCCGATTTTCTTGGATTGATGAGCCATTCACTATTCGGCGGTTCCTCTAATTTTTTTTCAAAAATTTTGGTAAGGCGCTCTATTTCATAAGAGGTAGGAATAACGGGGGGTTTCCCTTTTTTTCCTAATTTTCTTTGTCTTTTAATGAGGAAGTCAACAAAAAGAGGAATGGATTGGCTGTAGCAAGAAAGGGCTCGAATGTGTCTCGCTAGGTGAGAGTCTGAGGTGATTACTCGAATCTCTGACCGATTTTTTTTATAAGTAATGAGTTCTATAATGTAGTCATCAGCGGTTTGTCCTTCTGGCGCGTAGATGATTTCTATATTTTTCTGAAAAATGCGAGAGGGGTACAAATCTGCGTGGGGAAAAGAGCTATCAAAAACGATCGACGCTTGAAGTCCGTTGAGAAGAATTCCTAATGAATGGATCAATTCCTCTCTATCCGAGGTGAGATTGGTGACTGCCTGTGCATTAAATGCAAAAAGAAAATTATATCCGTCGATAATATAATGCATGTTAATAAAGACCTAACTTGTCAAGGGCTTTACGGCGATGGCTAATTTTATTTTTTGTATCTGTGTCGAGTTCGGCTAATGTCTTATTATAGTCATATTTTACAAATAGGGAGTCGTAACCGAACCCATTGCGTCCTTTTTCTTCGAGTTGAAGAGAGCCTTCGCAAAATCCATTGACGATTTTTTCGATCCCTTCAGGAGTGGCTAGTACAAGGCAACATTGGAAATAGGCATTTCTTTTGTGTTCGGGGAGATCTTGTAATTGTTGAAGGAGTTTAGCTCTATTATCCTTATCTGTGGCATCAGCTCCTGCATAGCGACGACTTAACACACCAGGAGCTCCATCAAGGGAGGGGACTACGAGGCCAGAGTCATCTGCAAGCACTCTTTTTTGTAATGCTTTGGCTGCATGAAGAGCTTTTAATTTGGCATTTTCTTCAAAGGTAGTTCCTGTCTCTTCTGGAGGGGAATATTCAGGAAAATCGCGCAGAGAAAAAACCTCCAGATTCTTTACATCTTTTAGCATGGCTTTAAACTCCAGAATTTTATGGAGGTTATGGGTTGCTAAAATAAGTTCCATAGCGCTATCCCTCGGTTGCTATTTGTCAAAAATGCTTTGAATGGATTCGATGACGTAATTTTCTCCTGAAATAGAGATGGAGTCACCTACCTTCTTCCCAAGCATTGCATAGGCTAGTTTTGATTGGAAGGAAAGGATTCCTTTATCAGCATTAGCTTCCCATGGCCCAAGAATGGTGTATTCAATGGTTTCTTCGGGGCTTTTGCATTTTACAACGGTCCCTATTCCCACAGCAGAGGAGTTGATGTCTTCTTTAGATATAATACGCGCTCTACTAAATTGTTCAGAAAGGGCTTTAATTTCTGTTTGAAGGCGATCTCTTTTTTCAAGGGCAGCTTTAAATTCGGCATTTTCTCGAAGATCGCCTAATGCACGGGCTTCTTCAATTTCGTTCGCATTTTGAACTGTTTTGATGGTCGCAATTTCGTGAATTTTTTCTTTGATTTGTTTAAAGCCTTCTTCAGTAATCCAAAGAGGAGAATCTTCTGTCACCACTTCATCATCATATTTTCGAATGCTTGCCTTAAGATCAGGGTGGGCCACTTGGGCTAATGAGTGGAGAATTTTAATATCTTCAGGGCTGATACTGTGGCATTTGGTGGAGAGAAGAAGAAATTCTTGAACTTCTTCTTTGGTGGCTGCTTGAAAAATTTTTCGGATATTAGTAAAACGATCATCTGTGATAAACAGATGCATTTTTTTGATAAGGTCTCGATCTTCGTTTGTCTTTTCTAAAAGATGAAGGAGGATGAGAAAGGATTCAAAAAATTGGTTTCGTCCTGTGAGGTCTGCATAGGGAAGGGTTGAGGTTCCCATAATTTTCTGAAAGTACCATAAAAAAGTTTGAGGATGGCGATTAGGGTAATCGATCAGTTCTTTAAGAACTTCCTTGAGTTCATCGAGACATTTTTCTTTAAGCAGTTCTTGAAGGACATAATCTCTCAATGCAGATTGGTCTAGTTTAATGACTAGGGGGAGGAAAATAGCGATCCAGTCTGTGCGCAGGACGTGAGTTGCAGAGAGGAGCCGTTTTTTCATTCCTACAATATCTATTCCAGAGATCACTTCTTCAATTGAAGTAAACCGCCGAATGAGTTCTTGAGCAGGAGTATATTTAGTATCTAAAGAGAGGTCTTCTAGGAAAAAATGAAATTGGAGAGTTTCTGCATCAGAAAGGGGTTCAGAAAGGCATTTTACGAGATAATCTTTGATGTAAATGACCACTTCCGGTTTTTTTAAAGCTTGAGGGAAATCTCTAAAAAAGGCGTAGAGGGTATGGATGATCGTTTGAGTTGAATCTGCAGCGTCTAATTTTTTCTGTAATTCTGTTTCTGGAGAAAGTTCAGTTGTTCTTAGACGAAAGGGGTGACGAAGATCATCTGGAGCATCAATAAAGGGATCTTTCCGAATTTTTGTGCGTGCCGTTTGCCACCATCTTGCCCAGTCTGATTCTGGAATGACGAGATCGCATAATTCAGTTTTAATTTCAGAAGCGGTTTTAGGGCCTAAATCTTTGAGAAGCATTCTGATGGTTTCGACGGGATTTTTACGTGCAAAGGTTTCAAACTCATCTGGATTCCCAAAGCGGCGCGCTAAGAAATGTTCATTGGGGATAGGTCTTAGGGTTGCAAAGGCGTTTTGAAAAGAGAGGTCTTTAATTCCAGACACATAATCAAATTCAAGGCTGAGCTGTTCTCTAATAAAAGAAACATCGACGATTTCGCCAACACCCCATCCCCCAATATGGAAGACATAATTTCCCTTTTTCATATGAGCGAGAAGGGCAAATTTGCGTACAGCTCCTTGGAAATCATTTCTTTCTCTTAGATCTGTTAAACGGACCATTTCATTGAAGTAGGGCTCAGCTCCATATTTCTTTTTAAGGTAAGCAAAGGTGAGATCTCCGAGCTCTAGAGTATTTGTGGTTTCAAGGTCAATGATAAGTTCAAACACTTTGTCATATTCTGGAGTGGTTTTCAGTGTTTCCCAAAGAGGAAGGATGGTTTCAACGTGCTTTCCGAAGGAATGAGCAAGGGCTGATTTTTTGACATTTTCTAAGATGGCAATCACTTCTTGTCCATCTACTTCATCACTTAAACAATACTCTTCCCAGAGAGAGAGAAACGAGGTGTAATCGACATTATGAATGTGTTGGAGAAATTGCTTTAGATAATTCATTTTCAGTCCTTTTCTTTAAGGGAAGTATACCCTCTTTCTTATTTATACTCAAGGCGAGTGCTGCATTTGACATATCTGTGGGGGATGGAGTACAGTATCCACCCTATGGTTAATATAAAAATTCAAAAGGGTTATGATATCCCTCTCTCTGGGTTTCCTGTAGGAGAGTTGCAACAGTGGAAAACAAACGGAAGGGTAGCTCTTGATCTTTCTTCATTTGATTTTATTCAAATAGAGCTCCTTAAGAGAGTAGGGGATGAGGTTAAAATTGGAGAGGCTCTTGCGGTTGATAAAAAATTGCCTGGGCGGCACTTTGTTTCTCCTGCGAGTGGGACTTTAATAGAAATTCAAAGAGGAGAGAAACGGCGCCCTCTTTTTATGGTGATCGAGGAAAAAGGGGAGCTTTATGTGGAGCATAAAGAAACCGATATCCTAGAGAGATGGATGGCGGGAGGGGGGTTTACTCATATTCGGTCTCGTCCAGGTCTTAGATTGGCTCACCCCAGCAAACTCCCCCGTTCTATTTTTGTAAAGGCCCTGGAAACCGCCCCATTTGCTCCTCCAAGCGTAATGCAAGTTCAGGGGAGGGAAGAGTGGTTCCAAGCGGGCATTACAGCTCTTTCTAAATATGCTCCTGTTCATCTCATAGCAAGGCCTGGAACTTTTCAGTCTATTCAAGGGGCTCATTACCACACGATAGAAGGGGCTCACCCTTCAGGGAATCCTTCTGTGCATATCTCCATGATCGATCCAATTCGGAGCATGAATGATGAGATATGGACATTAGGGGTTCAGGATGTGATTGTCCTTGGGCGCCTTGCAAAAGAAGGGATGTATGAGAGAAATCGGGTGGTAAGTTTTGCGGGAGAAGGGATGAAAGAAAGGGGGTATTATCAAGTGCCTGCTGGATTTGATCTTGGAAAAGTCCCTTATGAAGGGAGGCTCGTGTCTGGAGATCCTTTGATGGGAAAAGAGCTCCCTTTTTTAAATTTTTTCCATACAGGAGTTACTGCCATTCCCTCCCCTCCACTTGAACGAGAGTGGTTCCATTTTGTGGGTTTTAGATATCCCCGAGTGACGACCCACCAGCATGGAGAAGAAAGGCCTTTTGTAGATGGAGCCATCTACGACCGGGTCATGCCTCTAAAAATTTCTACAATGCATCTGATTAAAGCATTGATGAATCAAGATTTTGAAAAAGCAATGGAACTGGGGCTTCTTGAAGTGGCGAGCGAAGATTTTGCTTTGCCCACGTTTCTATGTCCTTCAAAAATTGAAATGACTTCTGTTGTGCATGAAAAACTCCGTGAATTTTCTCTCCAGTATTTGTCTTGAAAAAATGGATTGTCATTTTAGCATGTCCGGCTGTGATGTTCGCTCAAATGAGCGAAATAGATCTCCTTTTTAGAGATCTTGAGACAGTAAAACAGGTGAATTTTGAAATAAATGACACCCTGCCATTTATGTATAATTCCACGTTATCTGGGGGGTATCTCAACATGCCTTCGGCCCGGATGAATACAGAGGGGATGGTGGCAATAGGGGGAGTTCGACTGCCCCCCTATAATATATGGAGCGTTAATCTTCAGCCATTTAAAAGGTTAGAAATTTCAACCAATTACCGAGTCTATACAGGGGTGCTTGAATGGAATATGGGAAAGATGGGGTTTGGGGATGATGCAGATCGAGGTATTAATTTTAAATTGAAATTGCTTGATAAAGATGATGGATTTCCTTACCTCCCAGAAATTTCAGTAGGGGGGGAGGATTTTTATGGATCTAAGCGATTTGAGTCTTATTATTTTGTTGCCACCAAACAGTGGCTTAAGTGGCATTTAGAAACAACCATTGGATGGGCCCAAAAACGGGTGAAAGGGTGGTTTGGAGCTATTGCTTGGAGCCCTTGGAGATTTTCAAAACCCCCTTTTAATGGCTTTACTTTTCTCGCAGAGTATGATGCAACAGATTATAAGTGTCATGCTGCGGAACACCCCAAAGGAAGAGAGGTAGCTTCTCGAGTCAATGTCGGGGTGGCTTGGACCTTTTTCGATCTTCTTCAATTGAAAGCTGCCACCCAAAGAGGAAAAGAATTTTCTGGGCAAGTCACGATTAATTATAATTTAGGCCAAACAAAAGGGCTCTTTCCTAAAGTGGATGACGCCCCTTATTATAAAGCTCCTATTGATATTGAACCCCTTGGAGCTTTGAGAACAGAAAGATTACTCGCTCAGCAGCTAGCATATGCTTTTCAAGATCAAGGGCTGACATTGTATAAAGCTGTGCTTAGACAAAATCGGGAAAATCTCTTTTTAAAGGTTCTCAATATTTCTTATCGGACAGAGCCCGTTGTAAGGGAAAGGCTGGAAGATCTCCTGGCCCATCTTATTCCTTCCAATATTGGGAGTGTCACGGTGATTGTTGAGACAAATGGGGTGCCTGTAAATGAGTATTTTTTCCGCACTTCAGAACTCAATCGATTTCGACAGGGGAAAATAGGAGCTCCTGAGTTACTTGTTTTATCTCCGCTGAGCGATTCAGCCAGGGAGCCAGGCCCTTATGAAGGGGTGACGTTATTTAGAAGGAAAAAAGATGCCTGGGTGTGGACTTTTGGTCCCCGTCTTTTGACTTTTTTTGGGAGCTCAACGGGGAAAGTTAAATATAGTGCTGGGATTACAACAGGGGTGCAGGGGTATATTGGAGATCAGGTCTATTATGGGATTGAGGGGACTTACCAAGTTAAGGCGAGCATTCACGATATGGGAGATCGGGATCGGTATAATCCATCGCAAATTATTAATGTGAGATCGGATTCTATTCGGTATCTTCAGAGCAACCTGTTCATGTTGAATAATGCTTATGCCCAAAAAGGGTGGAATTTAGGAAAAGGGTGGTTTTTTCGGCTAGCCGGGGGCTATTTTGAAATGGCATATGGGGGTATCGCTACCGAGGCTCTTTATGCTCCTGTTGGGAAAGATTGGGCGATCGGATTCGAGGTGGCATCTGTATTAAAAAGGAGGTATCGGGGGATTGGCTTTACAACACAAATTAGAAAATGGAAGGGAACAACAGCCGTCTATGAGCGGTTTATTGGACTCCAATATTTCATGGATTTATACTATAATTTTAAGCCCCTCAACTTAGATTTTTGGCTTAGCGCAGGGCAGTTTTTAGCAAGAGACTTTGGGGCTAGATTTCAGGTCAGCCGTTATTTCCCAAGTGGAATGAGACTCTTTTTCTGGTATTCTATGACAAGCAAGCATGACTATGTCAATCAGCATAGGTATACAGATCGGGGCATTGGGATTGAATTTCCTCTCGATATTTTTCTTAAAAAAAGTTCTCGGACGATGCTTGGATATCAGATGGCTTTTTGGCTACGAGACGTAGGGCAGAGGTCAGGAACAGGAAATCAACTCTATCCTACTGTACATAATGAGCGTATTAGCAATTATAGTCTTCTTTACTAAGTTGAGATATTGTAGTACCATATCTGGTCAAAATAGGAGATTTTAATGGATAATATTCAAATAATCTGTGCATGGGAAGCGAATAGCATCCCCAATGAATGTATCATATCAAAGGTTGATTTTCTTTTTGGAGATAGGGAAGTGAGTGTATCGTCTGAGGGCGCGAGTGCTATTAGTGCAACTGCTGAAGAAATACAGGGAGCCGTCCTTCGAGCGGAAGTTTTTGGCTTGAAAGATCCTACAGCGCGCCCTTCTTACTGGTGTGTTGAATTGCGGGATATTCCCTTATGCAATCCAAGAGAACTCTTAGGGGTTATCTTTTCTTTTGATAGAGCCTGGGTTTTCAATGCTGAATTTGGTAAGATGTCAAGCGGCTTGACATCGTTTCCAGGAGCGAGTCTATCGCGTAGGTGAAAATAAAATCAGCCCCCGCTCTTTTAATGGAAAGAGCTTGTTCATAAAAGACAGCATGGGCATCAAGCATTCCCATTTCTTGAGCTGCCATCACCATGGCATATTCTCCGCTGACGTGGTAGGCTCCGATAGGGAGGTGGGTAGAGGCTCGCAGCTTAGAAATGATATCGAGGTAGGGAAGGGCTGGCTTGACAAGAAGCATGTCAGCGCCTTCTGCCTCATCTGCGGCAGCCTCAAGGAGAGCTTCTCTTGCGTTAGAGGGGTCCATTTGGTAGCTTTTTTTATCTCCAAACGAGAGTTTTGTATTGATGGCTTCGCGGAAAGGGGCGTATAGGGAGGAGGCATATTTTGCTGTGTAAGAGAGGATAGAAACATGGGGAAATCCGTTTGCGTCAAGCGCCTCTCTAATGCATTGAATCCTTCCATCCATCATATCGCTTGGGGCGACAATATCAGCACCTGCGACAGCGTGTGATAAGGCTTGTTTGACAAGGATATCTACGGTCATATCATTATCAACCCATCCTGTTGCATCAAGGACTCCATCATGTCCGTGAGAAGTGTAGGGATCCAGGGCAATATCGGAGATGAGCGTTAGGGAGGGGAGTTCCCTTTTTAAAGTAGCCAGGGTGCGGGGAATGAGTCCGCTGGGATGGTAGGCTTCAGAAGCTTCTTCATTGCGGAGTGCTGGGTCAATATGAGGAAAAAGAGCAATAGCTTGAATTCCGAGAGCGTGGTATTGGGTCGCAACAGAGATAAGTTGATCCAAGGAATAGCGAAAAATGCCTGGTAGTTTGGGTATTTTTTCTTTGAGGTTCTCTCCTTCAGTTACAAATAGAGGGGCAACAAGATCGGCAGGGGAAAGGGAGGTTTCCTGAAGAAGAGCTCGAATAGAGGGGGATTTTCTATTTCGGCGAAGACGTTTAAACATGTTGTCAGTGTACAAAAATTAGAGATTGTTTAGAATTGATTTGTGCTACAAAATTACGAAGAATTTACTGAAGTTCAAGTCAAGCTCTTAGAGAAATTTGTGACGAACACGACGGGGAGTGTTTTTGCTCTGAGAAATCTCCCTGAGGTCATTAAAGGGGCTCTGTTTTCAAGATACTCTAGGTCAAGTTTAGGTCTCAGATCTCTGCTTTTAAAAGAATTTATTCTGAATGAGGAAACCCTTTTTTCAAATATTGCAGGGGAATCTCAAAAAGGGGATGAGGAACAACTTGTTGCAATTAAGAAAGCTCAGAATTTTTACGACCGCATTCTTGATGGGTATGGGGATGATTCGATTGGAGAGCTTGGAGGAGCCCATCTTGCAGTAGAGAATGTCTCCATGATTGGGGCAAAAGTGTTAGAAGATGCTCGTATTGGGGGCTCTCCTCTTGAGAAATCAACAAGGTATATTTATTTTGATCAGAAGGTGAATGGAGAGTATCTCTATTATCGAGAGCCGATTCTTATGACATCTGCTTTTCGAGAGGCATATATCGAAATGTGCGATCATCTTTTTGATACCTACAGTAGACTGATTCCTCAGCTTACAGAAATGATGGAAAAAGATTTTCCGAAAGAGCATGACGTTTCCAAGGTGGCATATACAGCGGCTTTAAGGGCCAAGGTTCTCGATTGCTTAAGAGGTCTTTTGCCTGCGAGCTCCCTTACTAATGTGGGGATCTTTGGAAATGGGCGATTTTTCGAAACGCTCATTCAAAAATTAAATAGCCATAATTTATCTGAAATGCAGGATATTGGTCGGGATAGTTTTCAAGAGCTTTCGAAAGTCATTCCGTCTTTTATTCGTCGTGCAGAGGTTTCGCACAAGCATCAAAAAGCGACAACTGATTACTTGGACAAGATGAATGGAGAGCTTCAACTTCTTCAGCAACAATTCTCTCCTGCTGTAAAAAAAATGGAAGGGGGCAGTGTAAAGCTTGTTGCTTATGACCATGAGGCTCCTATTAAGGTTGCTGCGGGATTACTTTTTTCAGGATCTCACGCAGGGCTTAAGGAATTGCAAGAGCATTGTCATCAACTTTCTAAAGAAGAATTAGGGCGTATCTTGGATGCGGCTTGTTCTTTTAGGGAAAACCGAAGGCACAAATCGCCGAGGGCTTTAGAGCAGGCATTTTTTACTTTTGAAATCGTTGCTGATTTTGGAATTTACAGGGATTTACAGCGTCACCGTATGTTGACACAAGAAAGGCAACATTTGTCTTGTGATTATGGATTTTATATTCCACGGGAGATTTTGGGGACAGAGCTTGAAGGAGAATACCGGGAAGCGATGACTCGAGCGAGAGAGGTATACGATCTCATTGCGGAAGAACTTCCCGAAGAAGCTCAATACGTCGTGCCGATGGCCTATAATATGCATTGGTATTTCCATGTCAACTTAAGGGCATTGCAGTGGATTTGTGAGCTTAGGTCTTCTCCTGCAGGGCATCC
>JAGOSM010000025.1:14145-21506 GCA_018062315.1 Simkaniaceae bacterium
GGGTCTCATTTTGCTTATGTAGAAGAAAGTTATGCATTAATGACGCTGCCTGTGTTAATTATTTCATTTGGCTTTCACAACATGATCCCGAGTATTTTTGGTTATCTCAAGCAGGATGTCAAAAGGACGCGGCAGGCGATTTTACTTGGAGTAGGGCTAACTTTCTTTGTCTATATTTTGTGGCAGGTAGTGGCTCTTGGGACATTGCCGCATGAGGTGATTCGGGAAAGTTATCTTAACGATGTTGATGCAGCGGAAGCGATTAAAACCTTTTTGAAGGCTTCATGGGTAGGGGATGCAGCGAGTGCGATGGCTTTTTTTGCGATTTTGACCTCCTTTTTAGCGCAGGGACTTGGGCTGGTCCATTTTTTACAAGATGGGTTTAAGTTAAAGGTGAAAAACAGGGAAAATCCTTGGATATGCATGTTGGCTCTTTTTCCTCCCTTAATTTTTTCTATGATTTTCCCTAGTCTTTTTTTTAAGGCGCTTAATTTTGCTGGGGGAATTTGTGCTGTGATTTTATTTGGTATTTTTCCTGTTTGCATGGCGTGGAAAAAGAAGAAGCAAAAAGTGATCTTAAGTGGAATTTTTGCCTTTGCCCTTTTTGTATTTTCCTATCAGTTAATTTCTATGGTAACGGGATGAAGCTAGATCATTTTTTGGGGGGGACTCTTCTCGTATCTGGGACCACGATTGGGGCTGGTATTTTAGCCTTGCCTGTGATTACGGGATTTATTGGGTTTATACCTGCTCTATGTGTGTTTTTTGTATGCTGGGGGATGATGTTAGCCTCCGCTTTTTTTTTCCTTGATGTGAACCTTTCTCTTAAAGGGGAACCCAATTTTATTTCGATGGCAAGGGCTACTTTAGGTAGGCCGGCGGCGTGGTTAAATTGGATTTTTTACCTTCTTCTTCTCTATTCACTTCTTGCGGCCTATATTGCGGGGAGCGCTCCCCTTTTTCAAATGGGGGCGGAAAGGTTTTTGCATTATCAATTGCCTCAATGGGGTTCTTATTTTTGCTTGCCCGTTTTATTTGCTGCTTTTGTCTATTTAGGGACAGGGGGCGTCGATCTGATCAATCGGATTTTAATGATAGGGCTTGGGCTTGCTTATGCAGTGATTATAGGGGCATTGCCCGGTCACGTAGATGGGAGGCTTTTAACGCATGTGGATTGGAGTTTAACTCCTCTTGTGACGTTGGTTGTGATGACTTCTTTTGGGTATCACATTATTATTCCAAGTTTAACAACGTATATGTCACACGATAGAACTCATTTGAGGTGGACCCTTTTTATTGGAAGTTTGATTCCGTTACTTGCCTATTTACTTTGGGAAGTTTTAACGCTGGGGGTTGTTCCTCTTTCTCTTTTAGAAGGGGCATGGCAGAGGGGCGAGGGGGTTTCTGGGGTATTGGCACATCTTTTACAGAAGCCTTGGATTTCTGTAGCAGTACATTGTTTTGCTTTTTTCACGATTGTGACCTCTTTTTTAGGGGTTTCATTGAGCTTGGCTGATTTTTTAACAGATGGGTTAAAAATTAAGAAGAGTTGGGAGGGAAGATTGCTTGCGATGGGGCTTGTCTTTATTCCTCCATTGGTTTTCCTTTTTTCGTATGAAAGGGGATTTATGCTGGCTCTTGAATATGCAGGGGGGCTTGTAGCGATTTTGCTTGTGATTTTTCCTGCGATGATGGCATGGACGTTGAAAATGCCTCTTTATTACCGCACATTACCTGGCAGAGCTTTATTGATAGTTGTGATGATTTTTGGTCTTTTAGTGGTAGGAGCTGAGGTGATGGTGAGAACAGGGCACTTTAATTCTTTTTTAGAAAACTATGTTTCGCATTGAAACCTCCTTTGAACCTTGTGGAGATCAGCCGGAAGCGATTAGAGAGCTTTCTCTTGGGCTGAAAGAGGGGAAAAAAAGTCAGGTTTTGTTAGGGGTCACTGGGTCAGGGAAAACCTTTACGATGGCCAATCTCATCGCTCAAGCGGGGCGTCCAACGCTTATTTTGGCTCACAATAAAACACTAGCAGGGCAGCTTTACCAGGAATTCAAGTCTTTATTTCCCTACAATGCGGTTGAGTATTTTGTTTCCTATTACGATTATTATCAACCCGAGGCATATGTTGCCCGAACGGATACTTACATTGAGAAAGATCTTGCGATCAACGATCAGATTGACAGGCTCCGTCTTTCTGCGACCCGTTCTCTTTTAGAAAGAAGGGACGTCATCATTGTGAGTTCAGTCTCTTGCATTTATGGTTTGGGGCTTCCAGAGTATTACAAACAGATGAGGTTGACTCTCAATAGGGGGGGGAGCTATCGACGAGATGAAGTGCTTCTTCATTTGATTCAGCTCCATTATGATCGGAATGATTTTGATTTAATGCGCTCCACTTTTCGGGTGAGGGGGGATATTTTAGAAATTGTCCCTGCCTATGAGGATGATTTAGCCTATCGGGTGGAGTTTTTTGGTGATGAAGTGGAGCGAATCAGTGAGATCGATCCTTTAACGGGGCAGGTGTTTAGCCGCCTTGAAACTTTGACGATTTATCCTGCATCGCACCATGTGACGCCAGAAGAAGCGCGTGATAGGGCGATTCTTCTCATCGAGGAAGAATTAAGTTTACGTGAGACCCATTTCAAAGAGAATAATCAACTGATTGAAGCTCAGCGGATTCGAGAAAGAACGCGGTACGACTTGGAGATGATTAAGGAAATTGGGTTTTGCAAAGGGGTAGAGAATTATTCGCGTCATTTTGGGGGAAGACAAGCAGGGGAGCCGGCCCCCTGTTTAATCAATTATTTTCCGGATGATTTTCTACTTTTTATTGATGAGTCGCATCAAACGCTTCCTCAGTTGCATGCGATGTACAATGGAGATAGAGCGAGGAAAGCGTCGCTCATTGAGTTTGGGTTTAGGCTTCCTTCGGCATTTGACAACAGGCCTTTGCAGTTTAAGGAATTTTATGAAGCGATGCATCAGGTGATTTATGTTTCTGCAACACCCGGGGCGTGGGAAGTGAGTGAGGCGGGCGGGGTTGTGGTGCAGCAAGTGATCCGGCCGACAGGGTTACTTGACCCTAAGATTGAGATTCGGAGTGCGACAAGGCAGATAGATGATGTATTAGAGGAGATTCGGAAGGAAAAAGGACGAGTCTTGATCACGACTTTAACGAAGCGTCTTTCTGAGGATTTGACAAAATATTTAGAAGAGATTGGAGTCAAAGCGAAGTATCTTCATTCGGATATTGATACGATTGAGAGGATGCAGATTATTCAGGATTTACGGCAGGGGCGATTTGATGTGCTTGTGGGGATTAACCTTCTTAGGGAGGGGCTTGACATTCCCGAGGTGGCGCTTGTGATGATTTTGGATGCCGATAAAGAAGGATTTTTGCGCAGTAGAACAGCACTGATTCAGACATGTGGAAGGGCTGCGAGAAATGTGCGAGGCCGTGTAATCATGTATGCTGATAAAATTACCGACTCGATGCAATATGCGCTTGATGAGACGAAAAGAAGAAGGGTAATTCAAGAGGCGTATAATCAAGAGCATGGGATTGAGCCGAAGAGCATTGTCAAGAAAATCGATGAGACGTTTATGTCTTTGGATTCCAAAGAAGAGGTGAAGCGTTCTAAGATTTCGATGGGGGATCTCGAGAAAAGGGTACGTGAATTAACCCGTGAAATGAAAAAAGCAGCTAAGGAATTTCGTTTTGAAGAGGCAGCTCATTTTCGGGATGAAATTAAAAGGCTTCAGGCCTTGGAGATGGCATGAGGTACCTTTCTTTAAGGGGCCTTCGACTTGAGAATCTCTATTATTCCTTGATCTTCCTCTATTTTCTTACCTCTTCAATGGAACGGATCCATTTTGTATTTTGGATCTTTAAAATTAAGGCCACCAATTTTGTCGCCCTTTTTTTAATGGGATTACTTCTTATAGATCGAAAAATGGTTTTTCTCGATAAAAAACATGCCTTGGTTTTTGTAGGATTATTGATCTCATTTACTGCATCTGCTTTATGTGGGAGTTATCTTCCCCGAACTTCGGTTTATGTCATTGTTTTTATTCTTCATTTTTTTGCTTATTATTTATTGACAGTCAGCTTGTTTTACTATTTTAAACGAGAGCTATTGTTAAAAACTTATGTTTTGTCATTTTTTGCCATTGGAATATATGGGATTTTCCAATTAGTGATCTCTATTTTTGGATTTCCAGATAGATGGACGGGGCAATTTTATGGACATATTGCACGGGTCAATGCGTTTTGTTATGAACCTTCTTATTATGTACTTTATCTTTGTCCTATCGTTTTTTTTGCCAATTATCTCTATTTTTATACTAAAAAATTTTCTCTGATGGACACGCTTCTGTTATATTTAATGATGTTTATTTCCCTATCCACTTCTGCTTTTTTCTTTTATCTCATAAGTACTGCCTTTTTTTTCTTTCTCAAATCAGAGGGGCGCGCAAGGATCCGAAGTTTTCTCATGCGCAGTGGATGTACAATGTTGGCAATGGGCATTTTGTTTAGAGGGATATTTACTTCTTATTTTTTGAAATTTTTTGCGGTAGGATTCACCTCTCACCACTCATTTATAGGGAGATGGCGTCCTATTCTTTTAGCGGTTGAAGCGTGGCTTGATAATCCTTGGCTTGGAGTAGGGGCAGGAGGAATGGGTCCTTATTTTATTGTAAAAAATAACATTCTCCCTCTCAATTCACCTAAAATGACCTATGATTTAATGACTCAGTTTGACCCTACCAATACAGCAACCGATCTCCTTGCATCCCTTGGGGTGATGGGAATGGTGGTGTACGGGGTGGTTTTTTATCTTGCTTACGTGGAATATAAAGCTTGTTTTAGTTTGTTTATTTCGGATGATGAGAAATTTATTATTAAGGGTCTCTTTTTTTCATGGATTATGATGCTTGTGATTGGACAATTTAACCCTGGATTATTTCGTCCTTATGCCTGGATTCATACGGGAGTCGTGTTTGGTTATATTTTTTCTGTAAAACGGGAAAAAAGAAATGACACAGTATTTGTTTAAGAAGAAAAAAGTTTTAGTTGCGGTGAAACTTTTTGATAGGTGTTTGTCTTTTTTTTGTAAAAACAAGGGGGAAGTTCCCCAAGTGATTCAAAAAATTGTCCTTTCAAATATGGCCCATCTTGGGGATCTCGTTATGGCGACTGCTATCCTACCTCTTTTAAGGAAAGCATTTCCTCAGGCAACCATTGGGATGGTGATTGGTTCGTGGAATAAAGAGGTTTTGCAAAATCATCCTCTAATAGATGAAATCTATCTATTTGATCATATCAAACTGAATCGGATGGACAGGGGATTTTTTAGGAAACTTTGGAGGCATTTTAGGACGCGGTATAGTACCTTGAAAGGGCTTCGCAGGGCTCAGTATGATGTAGCGATTGATCTTTATTATTATTTCCCCAATGCGAGTGTCCTTTTTTGGCAGGCAGCGATTCCGGTACGGATGGGGTATTCCAGCGGAGGATTAGGTCCTTTATTCACACATCTTTTTCATTATGAAGAGAAAGATCAGTACCTTGCACAATATTACCTTCCTTTTTTAGAAGCTCTCCGAATTCCCCATGAATTATTTCCTCTCTTACATACAACCCTTCCCATCTCTTCAGTTGTTCCAGGAAATTATCTTGTCATTCATATGGGAGTAGGGGATCCGCAAAGAGAATGGGGAGATCAGAAGTGGGCTGAGCTGATTCAATTGTTTGATAGAAACCACATTCCTTTAGTCTTTACAGGAAGCGGAGTAAAAGAAGAGAGGCGGATTCATCAGCTTCAGAATCGTGAGGGGCAAAATCTATGTAATCGGTTGAATTTCTCTGAATTTCTTTTATGCGTGAAGGGGGCGCTCCTTACTATTTCTCCTGATACAGGGATTATTCACCTAGCAGCTGCTCTAGAAATTCCATCGCTTGTCCTTTTTTCAAAAGAGGTGAATCCTCATCAACGGATTCAAAATGATGCAATAACGATCAAAATGCATCTGACAGACTCTCCTCAAGAGGTATACGAAAAAGCGATGTGTATGCTAAACCTTTCGAAATGAAAGTACTGATTATAAAGCTTGGGGCGATTGGGGACGTTGTGATGGCGATGCCTCTTTTAACCCATTTGCATAAGAAATATCCCCATATTTCTATTACCTGGGTGTGTGGTCAGCAGGTTTTGCCTCTGTTAAAAAATACACGATTAATTGACCGCTTGATTGTTGTAGATGAAAAGAAGCTTTTAAAGGGAAGTTTTTTTGCTAAATTGAGTACGCTCCTTTTTACATGGAGCAAATTATTTGGCCGTTCATTTGATCTTTGTTTGATTGGATATGCAGATCCAAGATATCGTCTTTTAACTTGGCCTACATTGTGTAAAAAGAAAAGGTCCTTCTACAGGTCATCTAAAGGGCAATTTCCGATTCCTGGGCGGTATCATAGTTATGAATATTTGCGCTTAGCAGAAATTGCACATGACATGCCCGAATTTCCGGCATTAGATTTACAAACCAGTGCATTTTCATCTAGGCCAATCATTATTCTTGCTCCAGGAGGGGCTAAAAATCTGATGGCTGATGATGCTTTGAGGCGATGGCCAGTCGCATATTATGCAACACTGATTCAGTTATTAGAAAAGCTTCCTTATGAAATTGTGGTGACGGGATCGGAGGAGGATCAGTGGGTATGTGATCATTTTTCTCATTTAAGCTATACCAATTTGATTGGGAAGCTTTCTCTTTTAGAGCTTACAGCCCTTCTTAAGGAGGCAAAGCTCTTGATTACTCACGATAGTGGTCCCTTGCATCTTGGTAAGTTAGTGGATTGTGCAACGATTGCTCTGTTTGGGCCCACAAATCCTTGGGAAAAGGTTTCGAAGAATGAAAATATCAGGGTATTGTGGGGGGGGGGACAGCTTGCTTGTCGCCCTTGTTATGATGGAAAGGGATATGCTCAATGTTCTGATCAGCAGTGTCTCAGAGCTATTCATCCCCAGACTGTTTTTGATGCAGTTGTCGATATATTGCATAGAGAAAGGGCAAAGAGATGAAAATGATTACTCTCGCACAATATTGTCTTAAGGGAGTTGGGCATGATCTTTCTTATCATCAAGCTTTGCAGGATCTGCAAGGAGATGTTTTTGAGGAAGTGATCACCTATTTGCCTAAAACCCATGTAGTTCCTAATCTCTCCTCAAATTGGCAAAGGTTTTTTTCTGTACCAAAGCGCCGATTTGAGATGTTTCCGCTTCGTCTTTTTGATTATTTTCGGATGTATCGATTAGCACATCAGCCGACAGTGTTTTTTTTAGAAACATTTAATC
>JAGOSM010000074.1 GCA_018062315.1 Simkaniaceae bacterium
TATGGGGATAGGGATCAACGCCTAAAGCGCGGATCTCATGCAGTTTTTGGGAACGTATTTCGTATTCAGGATTCACTCTGATTATTCTATGAAAAGAGGGAAATCACTGTCAATCAATTCCGTAACCGTAACCGTATGCGTAACCGTATACTGAAATAAATAAAAAAATTGAAAATCGGTTACGGTTACGGTTACGCATACGGTTACGGAATGGGGTGGCTAATAGAGGGAGCAGGGATCGACATCGATAAGAAGAGACACTTTGGGAGAAGGGGAAATTAAAGGGGGAATGCGGCCTCCCTTCACCACGATCTTATAGCGGAACCTATCTTTCACTTTAACGTGGCCTGCTGGGGTCGGGGGATAAATCGTGGTTGTAGAAGGGAGTTTTTTTACGAGCTCTTCATGAACAACATGCGCCGCTTTAATCACTTCTTCTTCGCTTTCTCCTGAAAAAGAGATCTTGATTAACCTTTCAAAAGGGGGATAACCAAAATACTTTCTCACTTCGATTTCTTCTTGATAAAAGAGGGTATAATCCTCAGTCATCGCCGCTTTGATCGCTACCTGATGCTCTAGATTGGTTTGAAGGATCACCTGTCCTGCCAGCTCTCCTCGGCCAGATCTTCCTGCGACTTGGGTCAAAAGTTGAAAAACATATTCAGTGGCTCGAAAATCGGGGATACTCAGAGCTGCATCGGCATTTAAAATCCCCACGAGTGTTACAGAAGGGAAATGGAGTCCCTTAGCAATCATTTGAGTGCCAATCAACACATCTGCTTTCCCGGCCCGAAATTGCTTGATCAGTTTATCATGACTTCCCTTATGTTTGGTCGTGTCTGCATCGATTCGAAGTGTTCTGATGGTTGGTAAAATCGCATGGAGAGAGGCTTCTACAAGTTCAGTACCTGCCCCTTTGAATTTCAAATAAGCACTTTGTTTACATTCAGGACATGTGGAGGGAGGTGTTGTTGTAAAACCACAAAGATGACACGAGAGTTTTTTTTCACTTTTATGAAAGGTAAGAGCGATGTCGCAGTGGCTACAAGAGACAGATTCTCCACAGGCAGTGCACATAAGAGCGGCATGGTACCCTCTTCGATTTAAAAAAAGGAGCGATTGCTCCCCTTTTTCCGATCTCACTTTGAGGGCGTCGAGCAGTTCTTCAGAAAAAAGACCTTTATTTGGGGCGAGAATGACTTCAGGAAGTGTTGCTTCAGCAGCCCTTTTAGAGAGATGATGGAGAAGGTATTTTCCATTTAATGCGTTGTAATAACTTTCAAGACTGGGGGTAGCGCTTCCTAAGATCACCGGAATTTTAAGTTTAAACCCTCTCATGACAGCGACATCACGAGCCTGGTAACAGGGCATTTGATCCGTTTGTTTGTAAGAAGTGTCGTGTTCTTCGTCGACGATGATGAGCCCCAGATTGTTCACAGGGCAAAAAACGGCGGAACGAGCGCCGATCACAATAGAAAGCTCCCCCCTATGGATTGCTTGCCACTGATCGAATCTTTCCCCTTCACTTAATCTGTGGTGAAGCACTCCAATCGGTTCTTTAAAGCGGCTTTTAAACCGTTCGATGGTTTGTGTGGTGAGGACAATTTCAGGAACAAGAACAATCACTCCTTTCCCTTGATCTCTCATCGCTTGGATCGCTTGAAGGTAGATTTCTGTTTTGCCACTTCCAGTTACACCATGAATGAGGTGGGTTTTTTCTTCGCTCAGGATAGAGTCTAGGGCTTTTTTTTGTTCGCTAGAGAGTGTTTTAGGTCCTGAAATAAAATAATCGGCATCTTGAAAAGGAGATCTATCGATAATCACTTCTCGAGATGAGAGGATTTTTTTTTTGATGAGTGTTTCGACAGGACTTCTTGACACCGAGGCCTTTTCAAGAAGTTCGGTAAGGAGAATGCCTTTCGGTTGAGAAAGAAAGAGATCGATGACTTGGGCTTGGGGTTTAGGAAGTGTAGGGTAAATTTCAGCTATTTTATGAGGGGGGAGAGATCTTTCAATCAGCAGTTGAGTTTTGTGTCCCTGCTCTTTGCGGATGACAGAGGGAAGAAGGGTTTTCATCACATAGCGAAGAGGGGTCATATAGTACTGGCTCATCCATTCTGCAAGGGCAAATAGATCGGGAGACACTTTAAGTCCCACTTTTTTAATTGGAAAAGTGCGGCGACATTCTGTTTCTGTTTTAATCCGAATGACAGTGCCACTTTGCCATGTTCCCTTGAGAGGGACCTCAACCCGGCACCCCACTTCTACCTCTTGATCTGATTCAATATGGTAGTCGAGGGATTTATTTACGGCTTGATCAAGGATGACTTCAGCAAATTTTTGATCATGAGCCATAGTGAACGCTTTAGGTTAGGATCGGTTTGGTATAATTTAGGGTCGGCGATGAGAAGAAGGGGGAGGTTTCCAAGGGTTCTAATGCCACTCGAAGGGATTTCTTTGTAGTAGCGCATGAGATCGAGGGAATTCCAGAGCACCATATCTGGAATTAAAATGAGTTTAAGGTGAGGGGTTTTAAGGAAAAAATCCCAAGTCCGTTCTTTTTCAAAGAAAGTCACTTCCAGTGGATGAGAGGAGGCAAAGGCTGTTTCAATGCCTTTAGAGACATTGGAGAGAAAAGGGCGGTCTTTCGGGTCGCTATAGAGAATCGGGATTTCAGGAATATTTTGTTGCGAACGGTAAGCTTCTTTGACTCTGCGCGCTTTTTCATCGGAAGGAATGTCGTGAAGAATTTTGAGTTGAGGTGCTGTTTTTCTAACAAGGCTTTCAATGGAAGAAGGGGGAGGTGTGATCGGCTTCGGGACTTCTAGCGCGATAGGTTTAGGTACAGGCTTAATTACCACAGGTTCTTGTTTCGGAGGTGCAGGAGGGGTAGGAGGTGCCGGAATAGGTGGTGGCAAGGGCTCTTTAACGGCCATGATGGGGGGAGGCGCAGGCATTCCCTTGAGGAGGGATAGGGTATCTTGAAGAATAAGGTCGAAGGTGTCGTTATCCATGGTTTTAAAAGAGGCTATTAACGAAAGTCTCCACATCAAAGGGTTTTAGGTCATCTATTTTTTCTCCTACCCCAATATAAGCTACCGGAATTTTCAGTTCATGATGGATAGGAAGGATGACACCTCCCTTTGCGGTTGAGTCCCATTTTGTCAAAATAAGGCCAGAAAGGGGGGTAAAGGAGTGGAAGATCCGGGCTTGATCAAGGCCGTTTTGACCAATCGTTGCATCGATGACAAGAAAAGTTTCATGTGGCGCTTCCGGAATGACTTTGCCTGAGACACGTCGAATTTTTTCTAACTCATGCATGAGATCTGTTTTAGATTGGAGTCTGCCTGCAGTGTCAATAATCACAATATCAACAGAGCGGGCTTTAGCAGCAGTTAAGGCGTCGAAGATCACTGCAGAGGGGTCTGCTCCCATTTTTCCTCGAACAAGTCCTATGTTGAGCTCTTTAGCCCAGATAGCGAGCTGTTCGACGGCAGCTGCTCGGAAAGTATCCCCTGCGACAAGAAGCACCTCTTTGCCTGCATCTTTATATCGTTTAGCTAGTTTAGCTGCGGTGGTTGTCTTGCCGCTTCCGTTAATCCCTGTGATTAAAATGACATGGGGGGAGGATGTTGTTGGGGGAGTATAGTGGCAGGTGCTGAGCAGTTCCGTAGCAGCTTTTGTTAAAGACTCTATACTGGGAGTTGTTTTGACAGCTTTAATGAGAATCTGAGTGCAGAGAGATCCTACATCAGCTTCATAGAGGATCCGCTCCATTTCTTCGAGGGTGGAGGGATCGAGGGGACGAGAAAAGAGATTTTTTATCCGTTTAAAGAACTTGAACATATGTCGATATTATATAAGATGACAACAAAAAGAGGAATACAATGAATACGCATGAGTATCAGGCCAAGGAAGTGTTGAAAAAATATGGAGTGCCTATCCCTGCTTTTGGAGTTGCTTCATCGGCAGAAGAAGCAAGGCATGTAGTGGACCGGTTACAGCTTAAAAAGGGAGTTGTCAAGATACAGGTCCATGCAGGAGGTAGGGGAAAAGCTGGAGGGGTCAAATTTGGAAAGACGAAGGAAGAAATTGTTGAAATTGCAGGTCAGTTGATTGGAATGAAGATGGTCAATAACCAGACTGGGGCAAAAGGGGTTATTGCTCATCAGGTCCTCATCAGTGAACCTGTAGATATTGACAAAGAGTTCTATCTCGGAGCGATTATGGATCGAGAAGGGGCTCAACCTATTTTAATAGCTTCTCCAGAAGGGGGAATGGAAATTGAAGAGGTGGCTGCTCAATTTCCTGAGAAAATCCTCAAACTCCCGATTAGACTCGATGGGACAGTCCGTTCTTTTCATCTCTTAAGGCTTGCCAAATTTATGGGATGGGAAGGAAAGGCGAGGAAGCAGGGGATGCAGATTGCGGCAGCTGTTGCAAAAGCTTTTATGGATGTGGATGGGTCGCTTCTGGAGATCAATCCTCTTGTCCTTTCTAAAGAGGGAGATATTTGGGCTCTCGATGCAAAATTATCGATAGATGACAATGCCCTATTTCGTCATAGCGAAATTGCCTCTTATTATGATCCAACACAGGTCTCTCCGAATGAAGTGGAAGCGAATAAGTATGAGCTTGCTTATGTCTCCTTGGAAGGGAATATCGGGTGTATGGTGAATGGAGCGGGTTTAGCGATGAGTACAATGGATATTATTCATTATGCAGGGGGAAAGCCGGCCAATTTTCTCGATGTGGGTGGGAGTGCAGATGTGAAAAAAGTGGCGGCAGGGTTTAAGATTATCCTATCTGATCCAAACGTAAAGGTGATTCTTGTGAATATTTTTGGGGGAATCATGAATTGTGGAACGATTGCTGAAGGAGTGATTGCTGCAGCAAACGAACTGTCTCTTAGGGTTCCTCTTGTTGTAAGGCTTGAGGGGACGAATGTAGAGGGAGGAAAAAAATTAATAAGGGAATCGGGTCTTGCCATTATTTCGGCAGATTCGATGGCAGATGCAGCAGAAAAAGCTGTAAAGGCATTGAGGTAAATTGCATGGGAATTTGGGTTAATAAAAAGACAAAAGTGATCACGCAAGGGATTACTGGAAAATCGGGAAGTTTTCACACAGAACAGGGGATTACCTATGGGAGCCACTATGTAGGTGGAGTGACTCCTGGCAAAGGGGGTACAGAAGTTTTAAATCTCCCTGTTTTTGATACAGTCCTTGAGGCTAAAGAAGCAACAGGGGCCAATGCCTCTTTGATTT
>JAGOSM010000075.1 GCA_018062315.1 Simkaniaceae bacterium
GAAGTACTTATTGGAGATGCCCCGCACGATGAAAATTAAGCTGCATCCTGCATCAGGCATCGGGGATGGGCTTTTGATGATGATTGCAGCCTTTCATTTAAAAGGCGAGGGTCATGAGGTGATCCTATCAGATCATCCTATCAAAGCTCTCTTTCCAGAATATACCTACACCTCAGATGATGAGGCTGATCTCAGAATCATCCAGAACAACAACTCCTCCCTCATCTGGAATATTCTCAAAAATCGTCCTGATAATATATGTATATTTTCTCCAAAACCCTCTCCCTACCTTACAGAAAGGGATTGTCTCTTCAGTCCACATAAATCGATGGCTGAAAATATAGCTTATGCAACAGGAAAAATTTTAGGAAAAAAGATCTCTAAATCTAATGGACTGATTCCTTCTCCCGTTGTCAAAGATCCCTCTCTCATCGCAATGCATCCAAGTAGTGCAGACTGTCGCAAAAACTGGTCTCCTCAAAAATTTGTACGTCTGGCTAAGATCCTAATTCCCTCTTACCGAGTAGCCTTTATTGTTTCTCCAGAAGAAAGAACCGACTGGGAATGGGTTTTAGATCTTGGGATAGAACTACCTCCTCTCGATTCTTTAGAAGAACTCAAACAATTTCTCTCTTCTGCAGCCTATTTCATCGGTAACGACTCAGGGCCTGGACACCTTGCTTCTAACCTCGGGATCCCGCCCCTCACGATATCAGGTAACGTACAACAAATCCGTTTGTGGCGCCCCGATTTTACAAGAGGTGTCACCATTACCCCTTTCTTCCCCCTTCCCAATTTCAAGGGCATCAATCTAGCGATTCGAGATAAGCACTGGGCCTCCTTCGTAAGCGTGCATAAAGTCTTACATACCTTTCAAACCTTATGCAAAAAATAGCGGTCCAATGTGCCTCAGGAATAGGGGATGCTCTCCTGATGCTGATTGCTTCAGAAACCTGGAAACAACGGGGCGCTTCGGTGACCACGTTGACCCCCCATTACAAACAGCTCAGTCCTCTATTTCCTCATCACCACTTAGCTCCGAGGGGCCCCATAGATCCCTCTTACGACCTAATTATTCTTCAAAATGACAATCAATCACTCCACCTTATAAAAACCGATAGAGAACGTCTTTCCATTTTTTACCCTACCTATGAAGCACATCGCCATCCCCCTTTATCAGACAAAGATGTCCCCTTTAACCCACGTCAAACCATGGTCAAAAATATCATGCAGGCTGTGGGAGCTCCGAATTCATATAATGGACTTGTGCTAGATCCAAAACTGATCTTTCGCAAATACCCCCATCGCACCCTTATTCATCCTACAAGTGCAGATCCATCTCACATTTATCCAAGAGCCCGATTTCTAAAGCTTGCCAAAAAATTACAAAGACAAGGAAGAGAGGTCCATTTTATTGTGGCCCCCCATGAAAAAGAAGCATGGGAAGAGATCCCTTATCCCCTTCACGCCATGTCTCTTCAAGACCTCTCTTCCTTTTTATATGAATCGGGACAACTGATCGGCAATGAATCAGGTCCTGCTCATCTTGCTTCTAATGTAGGGATCCCTACTATCATGATTGGCAGCTGCCCCAAACGACTTAAACTTTGGCAACCTGACTTTACTCCAGCAACTGCGTTAACTCCACCTCTATGGATTCCTAACCTTAAGGGGTTTCGCCTTCGCACCACCTACTGGCACTCTTTTATTCCCATTGGGAAAGTAGTTCGCGCTTTAAAGTCATCTGATTAATGGTTCTTACGTTGGGAAAGGGAGGGGAAAAGTGTTTTCTCTCAAGCGAAACTTTTAAAGGATCATGCACAGGTTCCACTTCCTTATAGTGGAGCTCATAAATCAAATCACGCCCTCGAAAAGGAGCGCTGAATTCCTCTTTGAGTAAAGATGTAAAATCCTTATCATGTCGGTGTCCCCACATGCCCACCTTTTTATAGAGTTCTTCCTGAGATCTCACCCAAGAATAGTGATGGAACAAAGGTTCTTTATCTAAGCCCAAAGCATGGTCGAGTTTACTGCCTCTCACGGAAGAAAAAATCCCCTTTCTTTCAAGGGGATCTAAAAATAGCTCCAGTGCTACAGCTCCCCGCTTTACCATCAGAGCATAATTAGGGGTGGAAACTGCCTGGTATCTGCTTTCTCGAAAATAAAAATGCATCTGGAAACGTATTGCCTCATACAAACTGAGGTTGACAGCCTTTAAATAAGCCATAAACCTTTCTGTATCAACAATTTCATCTACGTCAATAAAAAGGAGATACTCCCCTTTTGCATAAGCAGCCCCTATATAACGAGATGTTCCATGCCAAACATGGGCTTCATCTTCTTTTTCAAAATCAGGAAAAAGACCATATGGAGTTCCGTAAGCATATTCAAGAAAAGAACAGTTAGGGTGTTCTCCATAAGATTGGTGAAGCCTTTCTCTATCTTCCTCGGTTCCATCAAAGGTATGCGTGCATACAGGAATTAAAATTTCTGAAGAAAAAGGGGCCACAGCCTTGATGCAAAGATCTAAAAATCGATAGTCGTTGGTACAGTAACTAATTATGGTTGATATCATCTTTCTTTTTCTATATTAGAACAGTTATGACTTTACTATTTCTTAAAGGCTTTATTACAGGCCTTCTTTCTCCCTTTCTGAGTATATCGATCGCCCTATTGATTGCCAACTTACAGATGAAAGGGCGTCCTTCTATAGTCAGAGCTGGGGTCCTGGGGATTATCACCATCAATACTCTCTTTGCTCTCATTGCTTCTTTTGGACTTCATTTAGCTATGGTCCATTTAAAAGCAGATTACCGCAGTTTTTCTATGCTAGGAGCAATGATTCTATTTCTTCTTGCCCTCCGTTTTTATAAAACAATACCTCTGATTCAGGTTCTCGATTTTACTCCCCCTTCCAGCTGCAAGAAAAGTTATTTTTTTGCCTTTTTATTTGCTGCCAGCTTTCCGATTACGATCATTGAATATGCAGCGATTTACGCCTCTCTTGGCGTACATAGTGCGCTCCCTCCTTTTAGCTTAAATGGAATGCTCGTTTTAGGCACCTTTCTAGGGATGTTGATTTGGTGGGTACTTTACTTAGGAGTTCTTAAACGCAATAAGATCTTCTCAGCACATAAACTAATTGATATTTTTGGAAAAACCTCTTCGCTCATCTTAATTTGTTTTTCTGTCATAGGCTTAATTCAAATTTATTTTAAATAAATTACAACTATCTACAAATCAACTACTTGCAATTTTATATAAAAACAAATTACAAAATTAAATTTAATTAATAACAATATTTCTTTATAATATATAATATATGGAAAGTTTATCTTTTATGGATATCCTAAGCCCCCCAATGTTGTCTATCCTAGATTCTGCAGACGCACGTGATGTTTGTGAATACATGGATAGGGAAGCATTTTCACACCCAGAGTTATTTAATCCTACAGAGACGATGACCTACCGGATATTGAAAAAAGTTTGTGAATTAAAAGATAAGGGAATCTCTACCTCCTGTGCCTATTATAAAATAGAATCAGAGGAGCTTGGATTTAGGTTAGAAAGTAATGATTCTCTCATAACAGAAGCAAGGCAAAACCTATCTTTTATATTATTCCGAACTAAAACACTCCTCAATCTCATGAAAACTTTTCGTGAACTACCTGAAGCAGAACAGGAGTTTGTTACATCTATTATACACAAATTACAAGAAAGATTTAAACAAAACCCTCTTAATACAACCAATCTACAAATTGCTCTTGCTTGCAATAAAAATAGAGAGCTTATTCCCTTTATGTCCCAAAAACAGATCCTACTTCGATTCATTGACATAGAAGAAGAGGACCCCGTCATTAAAGCACGGTTTGAAAGCTATGCAAGACGGGCATTAAGACTCCCAGAAGAGACGCCCTTTACTTTCGAACTATTTAAAGAAATTTATCAATCCCCCCACTTTATTTCCGCAATAGTCTCGACTTATAATTATTATCCAAAACCCTCCGTAAGAGAAATAGATCCTCCCCTTACTTTACCACTAGCTGCCTATGCCCATTATGATGGGCATATGGAATCCCTTATTAAACGCATTGAAACCGATTCCCGTACAAATTTCAATATCCTGATCCCTATATCTGCCTCAGAATGTAGTGTATGGTCATGCTCTAAATCTACATTAATTCAAATCAGTGATTGGAAAGACAAAGGAAACTATCTCGCAGCTGTCTCATGGGAACTTGAATCTCTCAGAATGGAAAGCCTCTTAAAAAGAATTTCTACAATTTCTCCTGTATACGATCTCGCTTTTGCCGATTTATTTGACACAAACTCTTTCAATCTCCCTGTATATCAAACAGGTATGCTTACCCTATTACAAAAACATACCAATCCCCTTGAATCCGATTGGATTATCCATATAAGACTGCTAAAAACTAGGGTAGAAAATGTCTTTCATGCAACCTTACAGGCGGTTGATCTGCAGCATAAAATGATTTACCTTATCGACCCTATCGGAAGGTGTGAAAAAGGATATGGCAAATTAGGAGAAGCCACATTGGGAGCACTTTATGAATGGGGGACATCTAATCCAGCACTTCAGGAAAAATTAGGGCCAAAAGAGAGTTGGTCTATTATAGAACCCCTACTTTTAAACATCAAAGAGCTTCCTAAACAGGGAGGCAGTTGCTTATGCAATGAATATTGTATAGTGTATGCCTGGGATCTTATTCACAACCAAAATCCCAGTTTGCATGAAAATCCCCTTGCAAGGGTGATCTCCATCCGCGAGCGGATCCTAGGGAGAATTCTCGATGAAAGTAGGGAAGCGCCCCTTTAATCAATGCATTTTCCCATATATATTTCCGGATAATCCCTGTTCTGGATAACAATGTAATATTTCATATTTAAAACTGTTTGAGTATTCTCCTCCATTCTGCCAGCGAAGCGGATCCTAATATCCTGCTATTCTTTTTCCTATCCCCCTTCCTTTGTTTATTCCAGCACAGACTTGTTGATAATAAAACTATTTACTTGATTTTGAATAATGAATTGTATTTAAATATTATTATAAAGAGAGGTTAATTATGAGTAGTTCTCCGCATCATTTTCATCATTTAAAAGAAAAGAATGTCCGCAAAGCCCAGTCTGAGGAAGTGGTTCTCAAAGATATTAAAG
>JAGOSM010000026.1 GCA_018062315.1 Simkaniaceae bacterium
GATTGAGATGAAATGGCAGAGATTTTAATTCAGTTTTCATGGATACGTGTGAAGAGGTTGAAGTACCAACACAAGAGTATGGAAGAGTAGGACGCTGCCAACTTTTTATTTCCTAGAGCTTACACCATTACGGTGTAAGCTCTTTTTTTTTGCCCTCAACCCGAGGCAGCCGTTCATTAAATCCACATAAAATTTCATACGGAGTCGTATCACAAAGATCGGCAATTTCCTGAAGTAAAATTTCATTGCCCCCTTGTCTCCCTATCAAAACCACTTCATCCCCTACACGCACCTCCATATCCCCCACATCCACCATGAATTGATCCATACAAACCATCCCCACAATAGGGAAACGATGCCCCCGAATTAAAACACTCCCTCGATTAGATAAACATCTGCGATACCCGTCACCATATCCAATTGGCACAGTAACTACTCGTGTTCTTTTTTTTGTTATATAAGTATGCCCATAACTAATCCCTTGCCCTCCTTCCACTACCTTAAAATAAGAAACTTTGCTCTTTAACGAAAAACAGGGAGCGACCTCTTTAAGCCCTTCTGGACGATCCTTTGATAAATAACCAAAAGCTAAAAGAGACGGTCTAACCATGTCAAAATGGGATGAAGGAAAGTATGCAGTGCCTCCCGAATTCGCAAGATGTCGAATCATCCTCTCTTTAGCAAAGATAGGATCTTCTAAAAGGTGTCTAAATTGTTCTATCTGGTAGATCGCAAACCCATCTAAAGGAGAATCTGCCGTTGCTAAATGAGAATAAATCCCGCAAATCTCAAAACATTGAAGGTTTTTAAGATGAGTAAACAGAGAGGCTGCTGTTGAAGGTCTTACCCCTGTCCTTTGCATCCCCGTATCCACTTCTAAATGCACTCGATATTTTTTATTCCTCCTTTTGCCCCATTTAGCTGCTACTAAATTCGCTTTAAATTCTGAGCTAATCGAAAACTCTAAGTTGAATTTTCTGAAATCTTCAATCTGATCTTCGTGAAACGCCCCCAAGACTAAAATAGGAATCTCAATTTTTGCCTTTCTAAGAAGCACCCCCTCTTGCAAATGGGCCACCGCTAGATAATCAACCCCCGCTTCAACGGCGGCTTTACCTATCGGGACCAACCCATGCCCATAAGCATTTGCCTTGACAGGTAAACATAAGGAAACCTCTTGAAGGTATTTTTTGATATTGGTGATGTTTTTTTTAAATTGTATAAAGTCAATTTCCACATACGATGGATGAGACATTTTGTATTCCCCACTAAAAATAGACGATCTCTAAAATATACCCAAACTCATTAAAAAAATAAGAACTTTAGTAGAGAGTTAACCTCCACTTCGTTATGAAGAGGAGATCATGGCGTCTATTTTTGATTTAGCTTACCTAGGGAAAGAAATTCCCCCAAACTCCTTCTGTTGCAGAGATTATTGGGGGAATACTCCCCTTCATTACGCGGCGATTTCTCCTTTTCAAGGATATTTTCAGAGATTGATTTCTCGGGGGGCCAATCCCTATATTCTGAATCAACTGGGGGCTTCTCCTCTTTTAATGCAAAGGCTCGTTCAGAAGCAACAGGGAAAGGAAATTGAGGGTTATCCCATTCTTGATGAGGTATATGTCAACTCGATCGATATCTATCATTGGTGGAAAGAAGTACGCCCTGGAGAAAAATGGACTTTCCTTAACTTATACCCTTCTTACTCTGAAATTCCCCGTGCAGAAGCGTTTCTCAGAGTCCAAGGGGGCTCTTTAGTCGGCAGGCGTGTCTTTGCTAAACATACCATTGAGGAAGGCGCTCTCATTTGCGAGTACTTAGGGGAATTTTACCCAGCTGTTTTTTACACCCAAGAAATGGAAGGACTATTTGATGTCCCTAAAGGGTTATTTAAAAAAGCCCATAGAAGTGAAACTGAGTATATTAATGGGTGTATTGATGGGAAAACTCACGGAAATGAAGCCGCTTTGATTGGGGATGGTGTCCCTAATGTGGAATTCATCCCTTCCCCTTCTACAAGAGGCCTTCCTTTGAGAATTGTTTTGCGTGCATTAACCGAAATTCAAAAAGGGGAAGAAATTACAGCCTACTATATGGGGCATCCCTTAAGATATGACCCGGATTATGTGGAATTGCGGTCTGATTTACGTAAAAAGAGAATAGAGGCTATTTTTGCAGGCAATATCGGTCCTGCAGAAGAGTGGTTTTTACGCTATTTTTTTCATACCCCTTACCTTCTTATCCCCCTTCTTCTGAAAAAAGAAATCTCTTGGAGAGAATGTACTCTTCTTTTTGAATCTCTGCCAGAAGAAGTGAGTTGGATGATTATCCCCTCTGAGAGAATGTGGGAAGAATACTTGGTCTGGATGGGAAGGGCTCTTCAATCATTTAAAAATATTAAGTTCCCTCATACCCGTCTCTTTTTTGATGCTCTGAAAGAAATGTCTTTTGTTTTTGAAAAAAGAAACGGATAAGAGTAGCATAGGTGCATGTTAATCTATCTATCGCAGCGCACACTGAATCCTCTTGATACAGCTCTTTTAAGAGGGTATGGAGTCTACGAATACTTACGCACCTATCAGGGAGTTCCTTTCCAATTGGAAGCACATCTTTCTAGGTTGGAAAGATCTTGCCAAATGCTACAGCTTCCAATCCCTTGTGAAAGAAAATTGATTGCTGAAACTATTTTAAATAACTGTTTAGCGGATTCCGAATCATCTATTAAAATATTTGTGGGTGGAGGAGCTGCCTCAGATGATCTTGTTCCTGACACCGAACCAGTTATGTTTATCTCTATCCATCCCTTGGTCCCTTTTGATCAAAAATATTACGAGGAAGGGATTAAATTAATAACCTACTGCCATGAAAGACCCTTACACCTCTGTAAGAGTTCTAATTACGTTGCTGCCATTATAGCGACTCGCCTTGCTAAAAAAGAGGGGGCTCTTGAACCCCTTTTTATTAGTCCACAGGGGAAGATTTTGGAAACCGCTCGATCTAATATTTTTTTTGTTAAAGATCATGAGGTTATTACTCCTCGAGATGGAGTTCTCCACGGCATTACACGCGATGTCGTGATGTCTCTTTACCCTGTAACCCAAAGAGAAGTCGATGTTGCTGAGACATGGGATGAGGTGTTTATTACTTCTAGCAATAAAGAGATCATGCCTGTCGTGCAAATCGATCACCGCACTATTGGACAGGGCAAAGTAGGAGAGGTGACTAAAAAAATTTCTTCACTTTTTTCTGAAAAAGTGAACTCAAAAAAAACCTCTCAGACCCTTGTTTCGACAGGATATTGATTTTTTTTCTTCTTTTCGTTATACTTTTTATTTTAAATCTTTCTTGCAAGATATCGTAAAAATCCCTATTGAAAAAGATAGGTAAACAAGAAATTTTGACAACTTATCTAGAAAGAGGGAAAAAAAATGGCACTAAAAACAAATATGGACACGATGGCAAAAATGCTAGAACAAATCATGAAAGATTTAGTTAAAGCAGGCCGGGGCAATAAAGCAGCTTCTCAGCGCGTTCGCACAGGAACGATTTCATTAGAGAAAGTTGCTAAAATGTACCGGAAAGAATCGGTCCAAGAAGAAAAAAGCAGCACAGGCAAAAAGCGGCTTGCCGCACTTAAGAAAAAATCTTCTACAGGAAGCAGTAAGCCTAAAGCAGCGGCTAAGAAAAAAACCGTTGCCAAAGCAAAGCCTAAGGCAGCAGCTAAGAAAAAAGCAGCTCCTAAAAAAGCAACCCGTTCTGCGGCTCGTCGTAGACGATAACCCCTTTCATGCCCTATAATAGGGGCATGAAAAAAGTACTCATTGATCGGTATTCAAAAAAAGGTCACGGGGCCTTTAAACGATCAAAAAATGAGATTGTTGGAGGGCTTGTTGGAGAGGAGCTTATTGTTGATAACTATGGTAAGCTCCTTGAAATACTTCAGGCCTCTCCTCATCGGGTTCCCCCCAGATGCCCACATGTGGGCTCATGCGGAGGCTGCTCTTGGCAGCACATGCGCTATCTTTCTCAACTCCAATTAAAACAAGAAAGAGTGGAATCCCTATTTCAAGGGGCTATGCCTATCCTTTCTTGTGATGACCCTTTTTACGGGCGTAATAAAATGGAGTTTTCTTTTTCTGAAGATAAGGCAGGGCAGAAATATCTTGGGTTGATGATGCCCATATCTCGAGGTAAGGTACTCAACCTCAAAGAATGCCATCTGGTGAGTTCTTTTTTCACAGAAACTCTACAAAGAGTACGTCATTGGTGGGAAAAGACATCCCTTAAAGCCTTCCATCCTCCTTCAGGAAGTGGCTCTTTGCGCAATCTCATTGTGCGTGAAGGGTTGAGGACAGGGGAAAAAATGGTGATTTTAACGGTCAATGGAGATCCTGAATGGGCTCTTAAAAAAGATCACATCGCTTCTTTAAAACAACTCTTTGATCCGAACATCAGCCTATTTCTGAAGTTGCATACAGCAATTCCAGGAAGACCTACGACGTTCTCTGAATTTCATCTCCAAGGCCCCACTCATATTCATGAGGAAGTCCTAGGAAAGCGCTTTATGATTAGTCCCGATGCTTTTTTTCAGCCCAATACTCATATGGCTGAAAAACTTTACCAGGCGGCTCTTGATTTAGCTAAACCAGCCAAAGACATGGTGGTCTTTGACCTTTTTTCAGGAACAGGAACTCTAGGGATTCTTTTTGCGCCCCATGTTAAACAGGTCATTAGTATTGAGATTAACCCCTATGCTGTGTTTGATGCGGAAGCGAATGCAGAACTCCAAGGGGTGAACAATTTAACCTGTTATAAGGGAGATGTGGGGGTTTTATTGCCCACTCTTCAGGTTCGTCCTGATCTTGTGTTGCTAGATCCTCCACGGATGGGTATCGGGAAAGAAGCTATCCAGTATCTTCTCAAGCTGCGCCCCGAACGGATTCTCTATATTTCATGTAATGTGGCGACACAGAAAGAGGATATTGAAGCCCTAGGATATCAGATTGAGGTAATCCAGCCCGTGGATCAGTTCCCTCATACTCCTCACATTGAAAACATCATTTTACTCAGGGCTCGTGAATCCACAGGGGAGTAGTCGGTGGTGGGTTGGGATTAACATAGATTGGATATCAGGATCTTTTTTTAAATCCTCACAAAAATATTGAAACATCTGCAGGTGTTTTGATAAAACCCGAAGGGCGATTTCTTTATTTTTTTGAAGTTCTCGACTTAAGTAACAAAAGGTAGTGGGATCTTTTGAAATGGCTGTGATGCCTATATCGTAATGACTTCGTAATCGAAGACTGGCATATTGAAGAACGTGTGGCTTTTGACGCACAGCTGATAAAATGACTTCAGCGTCATCTTGTAAAGATTCGCTCGTGAATTCTATGGCATAGCTATCTCGGGTACGGGGACGGACCAAATCTCTTCGTTAAAAATGCGCACAATTTCTTTTGCTGTTTCTAGAATAGAGGGATCATCAGGGAAAATGGGCTCACCGGACATGCTTAAAATCAACGTAACTTTAGCAGATATTCGGAGCTCAAGGGGGGCTGCTAAAGGGTAATTATCTGCAAGAATTGCCCAACGAACGACATCGCGTATTTTCCGTTGAGTAGATGGCATATTAAATAAGCTACTACGAGCTGCAAATAATGAATGTTTATTTAAAGTGCCAAAGGCTGCTTTTTCTTCGGGAGATAAAAATTGACGGACGTGATTTACAAGATCGGGAAGTAATACAAGATTCAGCAGAGACGCCATAGTGGCATACTATATTAGTGAAAAGGAAAGTTATTTGTATATAAAAGTTGTTTTCTTTATCATGAGGGCATGAATGACTTTATTTTAGACGCTACCGTAGGGCGTGAACAAAATCTATGGCAAACTTTAGTTATCATCGGAATTTTCTTTGTCTTTTTCTATTTTATTTTGTGGCGTCCAGAGCAGAAAAAACGGAAGAAATTAGAACAGCAAAGACAGGGGATGAAAGTGGGTGACCGGGTCACTGCGATGGGAATCATCGGGACTGTTGCCCGCATTCAAGAACACACCGTCATTGTAAAAATGGTAGACGGTGCGAAAGTCGAATTTATCAAAGGGGCCATTACCGACGTGCACTCTTCCGAAGGAGTTGCAGTAGAAACTGTGAGCTCTTGCTGCTCAAAGAAGGAAGAGTAGATGGTCTTGTGACCCTCTCTTTTTTCCCTAATGGCGGTGCTATTCTGAGAGGCAAGGGCTGATGAGCGCCCGGTCTTGGAAAGGATGGAGAGAGGAAGGGGGACTCGAAGCGTACGCGCAGGGGGTCAAAGGTCCACGGAGAACTCATAGGACGCAGATCCGTCGTTGCAGCAGGTGGAGGAGGAGTGTATTCTACTGTGAACTCCACGGATTCCTCTTCTTGTGGCAATGATTGCATCAGAAGGGGAGGGGTGCATTTTTTCAAAAGTTGGCTTGCTCTCTCTCGTTGGAATGGGATTTGGTAGCCTCTACTCCTAAAGCTCGGCACTCCTAGCTCTCCTAAAGAGTGAGGAATGCCACTTCTCATTACAGTAATAGATGAAGGATTCACACTTCTCGGTTCAGCTGGGTTTTGATAAGGGACTATAGATCGAGATGATAGACTCGGCTCTGCATCAATGATCTGGGGCTGTAAACGGGGGACTTCTCTCGTCAGGCGCGGGCAGATAGGAAATACAGGTTCTCCTGTGATGGCTCCTTCAAGTAAAGGTCGCTTCTGTTCTGGGGTATTCATTAAATAAAGAGGTGTTCGTGGATGAGGAGTGGGCTTGTCTCCTATGATTTCTATACGAGGATTAGAATAGAGGGCGGTAGGCGGTGCTTCCATAAAGAGATCCTCAATCATCCTCGCAAAAAACTTCCGAGCGGAAAGATGAGATGCGGGTTCCTCAAGACGAGGTGTTAGACTTGGTTCTGCGTCAATGATCTGAGGCTGCAAACGGGGGACTTCTCTCGTCAGGCGCGGGCAGATAGGAAATACAGGTTCTCCTGTGATGGCTCCTTCAAGTGAAGGGTTCTCGTACTCTGGGCGATTTGTTAAATAAAGAGGCGCGTGTGGGTGAGGAGAGGGCTGATGCATAGGCTCAATGTCCATGAGCGCATTTTGCCGGGGAATAATGGCTTGAGGGGTAGGCTCGTCTTCTTCGTCTTCTATGATTTCTATACGAGGATTAGAATGGAGAGGTGTAGGCACAGTTCCGATAAAGAGATCGTCAATCTCCACAAAAAAGGACTGGGCAGGTCGTCTGGAGAGGGGTATTGTAGGTTCCTCAGGATGAGGGGATGGTTGAGGAACGGGCTGACGGTCGATGGCCCCATTTTGGTGGGGAATAATAGCTTGAGAGGTAGCTTCAACTGCTCCATTTTCTATTTGAGGATGAGATGTAGCAGCTTCAGGTGCTTCTTCGATAGAAAGATCTTCAATACTCATAAAACTGGGGTTGTGGAGCTGAATGGATCGTGGGATGGGGATTTGAGGAATAGTTCTAAATAAGGCATCTAAGCTTTCTAGAGCTTCCGTCCTCGTCATTTCTTGTGTTGGAGCAGTTTCATGCGATGATTCTGTAGACTCTACAGCGTTAAAAGGTACATTCGCTAAAAGAAGAGGCGGCTCACGCCAATGCTTAATGACTCTTTCTGATTCGGCCAGACTTCTCGCTACATTTTGTAGGAATTGATCGATAGCATCTTCGGATCTTGTGGAAACAGGGGGTGCCGAGGCTTCTGTAGGGGGAGCCTCTTCAATGGGATCACTATCGTCCACGCTCCCATCTGCAAGTAAAAGGGGGCGTTCAATATCTGTTAGAAGAAGCTGTGGAGCAGGAGAGGGGCTTCCTCGTCCCTCGCTTACGAGAGGGGTAGATTCAAGTTCCTCAAAACGGGGGCCGTCTTCTCCCTCCTCGGACAGCTCTTCGGGGATGGCAGGGGCAGGGGCTCGGGGAGGAGGAACAGCTCTGGGAAAGAGCTGTTTGACAAGTTCAATGACTCGAGAATTATGATGTTGAATCAGATCGGTTGCGACAATGGATGTTTTTTTTAAACCGTCCAGGGAAGAGGCTTCAAGAGAGGTAGGTGTAATCCGGTATTTCACCTGAAACCTGACTTGTCCTTCTAACCCGAGACCCTTTTGAATCTGGGGCATTAAAGAAGAGGTTTCAATGAGTTCATGAATGGCGGCAGCAATTCGGGCGCTCTTATCCTGATTCTTTTCTAGTTCTGGGGTGCAGTCCCTTGGAACACCTTCAAGATCGGTTGGTTCATGAATAGATAGAGAAATAATTTTTATTGTCATATTAATGTCATCTTTTTATGTATTTAGTAGTATTATAACATTTAGAAAAAAGGAACTCTATAATGTGAAATTTTTTAATAACTTAAGTGTCTTATTTTTAGTTATTTGTAAAATTTCTTTTAATTCTAAGAAAATTCAATTATATCTATAGGGTATGAATCACGAGTGGGTCATTGAGCATTTTCTAAAAACAAAACTGATCGCGACTGGGGTTATTGTTTTTCTTCTGATTCTAAGTCGTTATTTTATAGTGCGTTACATACGTAGCGCTGAGAGAAATTGGACGGCGCAGCAAAGGCTTAAGTGGATTGGCTCTGCAAGAAGCACTGCATTTGTTCTTCTTGTTCTTTCGGTCATCTATCTTTGGGGTGAAACCATCCAGGGGTTTGCTGTATCTGTTTTTGCGATTATGTTCGCCATGGTCTTCTCTGTTAAAGAGCTTTTTATGTGTATTAACGGAACAGTCTTAAAACTCAGGGGGCATCTTTTTGAAATTGGGGATAGAATTGAAATTAAAGGAATCAAAGGGGATGTTATTGATGTTACCCTTCTATCGACTACAGTTCAAGAAGTGGGATCAGGAGCTGCAAGCCATCAATTTACGGGAAGACGGATTTCATTTCCCAATAATTTTTTTCTGACAGAATGTTTAATTAATGAATCTTTTCTGGAAAATTATTATATGAATAATATCAAGATTCCCTTGGCCGTTGGACAAAACTGGAAACGGGCAAAGGATATTTTACACCAAATTGCAAGTGAGGAATGTGCCCCCTATTTAGAGCAGGCGAGAAGGCGCATTCAGCAAATGGAAAGATCTCGGGCTCTCGAACTTCCTTCTGTTGAGCCGCGGGTTACAATTCATCTTCCCGATTCAGAAGAAATACATCTCCATGTCAGAGTTCCATCGCCAGTCCACTTAAGAGGCAGGCTGGAGCAGGTCGTTGTGACTCGGTTTCTTGAACAGTTCTACGGTGACTTTTCTCCTCCCGTCAAGTAATACCCTTTCAACAAGGCATCTTGTTTCTGTGAGTGTGACAACATAGAAAAAGTGATAAGCCCCACTTTCCTCGATGTAGGGAAGATCCTTGGCACTATGAGGTGATACTGAAAGGCATCCATCTCCTAGGTAATAAGTCCCCTCAACATCGATGTTTCCCGATTTGAGGGGAAAGGTCTTCTTATACGTATGGGAATGGTGTTCAAAGGCTATATCAAGGTGATAGGTGTCAAAAAGGGGGACCCAAAGAGCTCTTATTTTTTGTGTTGTAGGGTCATTCGGGTGCCTAGCTGGGTAGGCAGGGACGTGATATACGGCGAGTTTCCACTGCGTCTTGCAGTGTTCTAACTGCTCTTTTAAGAAGGCCGTTTGGTCTCCCTCAATCGGATATCCATGCCCCGTATCGAGCAGATAAAGAGAAAGGAGCTGATTCCAGGTCAGAGATTGATAGGTTGGATGAAGTTGAGGGAAATAGGTATAAAATGGTCCTGTTTTTCCGTTGACATCATGATTTCCAGGGGCAACAAGAAGGGGAATTCCGGGAGGAAGAGCTTTAAAAAAATACTTCCAGCGGATAAAGGAGGGCATGATATAAATAAGGGGTTTGACTAATCCTACCGTATAGGCAAGATCTCCTCCTAAAACAATAAAATCGGGTTTTTCAAGGGCGATTTGATGACAGGCTCTTTGATAGGTTTCATAAGAAGAGCCATAGCAATCCCCTGCAACACAGAAGCGAAGGGTCCCACTTGTAAAAGCGGGTTCACTTCGCTTCTTTGTCACATAACTCCCTTTATCCACCTCAGTGAGTGTCGTTGTGGGATCACTCACCCAGGTGGTATAGAGGACTGCAAGAAGGAGTTTAAGCGGTTGCATGAGTTGCCAATTTTTCTAGCACCTCGTTAGAGCGCTGAATAAAGGCAGTCATCTCTTTAGGATCAAGCTCTCGTTGAGACAAAAGGGAGAGCTCATAAATTTGTTCAGCGAGAGATGTGGCAAGCAATGGATCCTTGTCTTTGAGTTTATAGGTTGCATTGACAAGGGGATTGTTGGTATTCACAACAAGGGTCTTTTGATCTCCCATAGCCCCCATAGTTTCCCCATGGTGCATTGCAAAATAATCCCTCATACGGCGCATATCTTCTTTAAACATCACAAAGGCGGGAAGAGAGTCTTTTTTCAAACTTTTTGCTTCGACTTCAACTCCCTTTAAATGAGACTGAAAGAAAGAAGCGATGCTTGCAGCTTCCGATCGTCCATCAGTACCGAGGATGTTTTTCTCTTTTGTTTTATCGAGAATAGCGTCATCAATACTTCCATCGATGCGGACAAATTTTTTGGGAGATAGTTTGCTTTCAAGAAAGTTAACAAGAGGGGTGTCGAGCTGTGATGGCATGAGGAGGACATCTTCCCCTTCATACATCGCAAGGAGGTGTTGCTCTTTTGCTTTTGTATAAAAAATCTTATCCCCTTTGCATTCTTCAACGGTAATATGTCTTCCGTCGACAGTGGGGAAGAGGAGACATTCCTTGATCCGTTCATAAAACTTATCATCCTGGAGAACCCCTAATTTGATGATGAGTTCAATATCGCTCCACTTTGCAACAAAGGATTCTCGGTCACTTGTGGCGAGTTGAATCAGTTTGTCTGAAACTTTTTTCGAAATGTGTTTGCCAAGTTGTCTGACAGTTTGGTCCATTTGAAGCATGCTGCGAGACACATTGAGGGGAATATCTGGGCTATCAAGGACTCCTCTCAATACGGTGAGGTAGTCAGGAATGAGATCTCGGCAATTTTCAGAGACAAAGACTTGGTTGCAGTAGAGTTTGATATTGGTTTTTTGGAACTCAAAGCGGGGGGTGATTTTAGGGAAATAAAGGATCCCTTGAAGGTGAAATGGATAGTCTACATTGAGATGAATCCAAAAAATGGGATCAGGATCCATGGGATAGAGAAGATGATAAAAATCTAAATACTCTTCATCTGTACACTCTGAAGGGGCTTTTGCCCACAAAGGGGCCTTTTCATTGATTCTTTCTTCGCCAAGAAAAATGGGGTAGGGGAGGAAGAGGCAGTGCTCTTTTAAAATCGTTTTGAGTTTAGTTAAATCGGCATAGGTTTCATCAGACAAATGGAGAGTGACTGTCGTTCCTCGTGTTGTGCGAGATCCCGTTTCGAGAAGATAGTCAGAGCCCCCATCACATGACCAATGGGCACTTTCAGATCCTTCTTTATAGGAGAGGGTGTCGATTTCAACAAGACTACTTACCATAAAAGCTGAGTAGAATCCAAGGCCAAAATGGCCAATGATGGTTTCGTGTTTGTCTTGGTATTGTTTGACAAAATCTTCTGCTCCAGAGAAGGCGAGTTGGCAGATGTAGTTTTCTACTTCGTCCTTTGTCATTCCGAGTCCGTTATCAGAGATGGTAAGGGTTTTTGCCGTAGCATCTAGGGTGATATGGATGGCAAAAGAGTCATCTTTCCCCATGGTTTTAAGTTTTGCGCAAGCATCACAGGCATTGGAGACAAGTTCTCTTAAGAAAATGTCTTTATCTGAGTAAAGCCATTGTTTGATGATTGGCAAAATATTTTCACTATGAATTTTTAATTTACCCATTCGTATACTCCTTGCATTTTGAGTAGGAGTATACCAAGATGGGGTTCTAGGATCAAGGGGTAGAAATGTTATTAGAGTATGGGGCCTTCATTGTCCCTGTTGTGATCATTATGGCTATGTGGCTTCTGATCAAACAGGGGTTAAAAATCAAACGTCGGAAGCGAGTAAAACTCCACGAAAAGGGGCATGTTCATCAAATGGAGCTTTATGAGCTCAAAAAAAAGATGCTGGATTTGCATAAGTCTCATGACAAACTTGTAGAAAATTTGCAAAGTCAGGTGCACCAGCTGAAAAAACAACTCAGCCACCTGAATTCGTCTCAAATTTTTGAGCTGAAGGAGAGGGAAGAGTGTATTGAAGCTCTAAAAAGTGAGAGGGCCCTTTTAGAAAGTGAAATCGAAGGGTTGAGGGCAAGTCTCAGAGCACTTGACTTTCGAATTTAGTTTCATGTAAAACTCTTGCTTGATGATAGATGTTGAGCTTTCAGTTTTTGCTATTTTGGCATTTATTCTTATCGGTTTAGTGCTGACTGGAATGATTCTTTATGCAAGGGCCTATCTCATCAAGACGACCCCGTGTCTTATTCGGATTAATGATAAAGAGGAACTTTCAAGAGAGGTGGTAGGTGGGCAAACGCTCCTTGCCGCTTTAACAAAGGAAGGTTTTGCCATTCCTTCTCCCTGTGGAGGGAAAGCGACATGTAAACAGTGCCGCGTTCGGGTTATGGAGGGAGGAGGGGAAATCTTAGAAACGGATAGGGCGACGTTTTCACCCAAGGAATTGACGCTAGGATGGCGGTTGTCATGTCAATGTAAAGTCAAAGAAGATCTCAAAATTAAGCTGCCTGAAAGTATGCTGTCCCTTAAAAAAATTGAGGCAGTTGTCTTAAGTAACGAGAACGTGGCAACTTTTATTAAGGAGCTTGTTGTTCAAATTGAATCACCGATTCAATACATTCCCGGCGACTACCTCCAGTTCCATGTGAACGGGTATCAGACGAGTACAAGTGAGTGGAAGGGGACAATGAATCCAAAGTACCATACGGATTGGGAGCGCTTTGGGTTATTTAATCAGCAGATTGTCTATAGAGGGGATGAGGTGATTAGAGCCTATTCAATGGCTTCTTATCCAAAAGAGGGGAATCTTTTAAAATTTAATATCCGGATTGCCACTCCTCCTTTTCAAGGGGGAAAGATGATCGACGCGCCTTGGGGAATTTGTTCGTCTTATATTTTTATGTTAAAGCCAGGAGATAAAGTTACCCTTTCGGGTCCCTTTGGGGAATCCCATATGATTGATTCAGATCAGGAGTTGATTTTTCTCATCGGTGGAGCGGGGGCTTCTTTTGGAAGAAGTCATATTTTAGACCTTTTTTATACCCATCAGACGAAGAGAAAAGTGACATTGTGGTATGGAGCCCGTTCTTTAAAAGAAAATATCTATCAAGCAGAATATGAGGCGCTTGCAGAGCAATTCCCGAATTTCACCTATCGCCTCGTCCTTTCTGAGCCCACGCCGGAAGATGTGGCTGCGGGGTGGCCAAAAAATGATCCCTTAAAGACTGCCTTTTTATTTAAGGCCTTTCGCGATGGACAGCTCAATCAAATGGATACTCCAGAAAATTGTCTTTATTATGTGTGTGGTCCCCCTATGCACAATAGCTCTATTCTCAAGATGCTTGATGAGTATGGAGTGCCTAAAGATAATATAATTCTTGATGATTTTGGAAATTAGTTGACCAATCAAGGTAATTTCTAGAAGATTAAGATATGAAGTTAATCATGGCTCAATTGAACCCTACGATAGGGGATCTAGACGGGAATACGCAAAAAATTATTCAAGCTTTGGATAGGGCGAGAAGGGAGGGAGGGGATGTTATTCTCTTTCCGGAACTTTCTATTTGTGGGTACCCTCCCGAAGACCTTCTCTACCATGACGCTTTTTTAGATGCAATGGAGCAAAAGCTTGGTGAAATCGTACGCGCTTCTTCGGGACTCATGGTATGTGTTGGGTGTGCAAGGCGCAATTTAGGAAAGGGGGATAAGCCTCTTCTGAATAGTGCGGCAGTGATTCAGGATGGAGTGCTCATTGGCTTTCAGGATAAATGGCTTCTTCCTACCTATGATGTGTTTGATGAAAGACGTTATTTTGCTCCTGGAGAAACCACGAGAGTATGGCCTTATAAGGGAAGGAAGATTGGAGTAGTGATTTGCGAAGATATCTGGCAGCACGCGGGGTACGTAGGGCCTTCGAGATATGCTAGAGATCCGATCCTTGAATTGAAGACGCATGAAATCGATTTGCTGGTGAATCTCTCAGCCTCCCCTTACCAGTTTGGCAAGCCCGATCTGAGAATAGAGGTGTGTGAGAAGGCGGCTAAGACACTCGGATGTCCTGTGGCCCTCTGTTGTCAGGTGGGGGGGAATGGGGCTCTGATTTTTGATGGAATGAGTGTTTTTATTGGAGAGTCGGGGAAGGTGTGCCGCCTGGGGCATCCTTTTGAGGAAGACTTCATGGTGATGGATCTTGCTGCTTCTTCAGAGTGCTCCCTTCCGAAAATGGATTCTTTGGAGCACCTCTATCAAGCCCTTTGCTTGGGAGTAAAAGATTATTTTAAAAAATGTGGATTTAGTAAGGCGTGTCTTGGCCTCTCAGGGGGGATAGATTCGGCTCTTGTTGCTTGTATTGCGAAAGATGCGCTCGGGGCAGACAATGTACTTGCCATAGCGATGCCTTCGATGTACACAAGGGAAAGTAGTCTTGTCGATGCCGAAGCATTAGCTAAGAATTTAGGGATTAAATACTTCGTGATTCCAATTACGGAAACCTACGACCAATATCTTTCTCTCTTAAATCCTTATTTTGAAGGGAAAGAGAGGGATGTTACTGAGGAAAATCTTCAGGCGCGGATCAGGGGGATGATCCTGATGGCTCTCTCTAACAAGCTCGGATATATTCTTCTTAGCACAGGAAATAAGTCAGAAATTGCGGTTGGGTATTCCACCCTTTACGGCGATATGTGTGGAGGGCTTGGGGTGATTGCCGACGTATTTAAGACCAAGGTGTATGATCTCTGCCGTTTGATTAACAGGGATAGGGAAATCATTCCCCAATCGATTATAGATAAGCCCCCCTCTGCAGAGTTAAGGCCGAACCAAATTGATCTTGATTCTCTTCCCGAATATGGAGTGGTGGATACTGTGCTAGAGGAGTATGTAGAAAACTACCTCGATCCCGAAGAAATTGTGATCAAATATGGATTTCCTCGAGAGGTCGTTATAGGCCTTGTGAGGAAGGTGCATATGGCAGAGTATAAGAGAAGGCAGGGAGCCCCTGTTTTGCGAGTCTCTAAAAAGTCATTTGGAGTGGGGCGCCATTTCCCCCTTGTTCAGCGCTGGGTGTAAAACGGGGGGAGTTCGTGGATGGAAGGAGTTCCTTCTTTGAGCATCATTAGGCGGTCAAAGCCCAAGGCAACCCCGCAGCAGGGGGGGATCTTAAAGGAGAGAAGGGGGCAGTCTTCCCTCTCTTCATACCCATTCGCAAGCTCAACCCCTTTAAAATAGACTTCAAAACGTTGAAGAGCGAGATCGGATGAGGGATATCCATCTACTACCGTAAGGCGTTGAAAATGAGGTTCCACTAGGGTTCCCCAGGCAATATTTTCATCCTCGTAATGAGGGGCATATTTTTGTAAAGAGGAAGCATAGCCAGTCCAGTCCACATCAACTTCAGGGATAAAGAGTTTAATCAGTTGGATCACTTCATCAATAAAGGCTTCATACCCCATCCCTAATCTATAATACTCAATCATCATAAATTCAGTGTGGTGTCTACTTCCCTTCTCATCTTTCCGAAAAACATGGGAAAACTGATAGATATCCCCGCTCCCTAGCGAGAGGAGTTTTTTCATATTATACTCAGGAGAAGGGATAAGGAAGCCTTCTTTGGGAACTTCAAATGCTTCAATATGAGTGTCTAAAGAGCTATGGGGATTGAGGAGCAGGGTGTCTACCTCGACGATAGAACGGGCCTCAAAAAAACCCCTCACCCTGCGCATCATCTCGCTGCGGCGAGATAGAGAATCAAACACGGGAGACATATTCGCTAGTGCGTGTATCGACCTTGATGATCTCTCCTTCTTCAACAAAGATAGGGATCTGCACTTTAGCCCCTGTTTCAACGACAGCTGCTTTGAGAACTCGACCAGAAGCGGTATCACCTCGAGCACCTGGCTCTGTAGAAACAATTTTTAATTCTAAAAAGGTGGGGGGAGCAACCGTTAATACTTCTCCGTTATAGAAGAGAAGGTCGTACACAGTTTCTTCTTTCAGCCAAGGAGCTGCATCTCCTAATTTTTCATGGGGGATAGTCATTTGATCAAAGGTTTGGTCGTGCATGAAAGTGACCCCGTCTTGATCTTTATAGAGCATTCTCATCTTGGATTCTTCAATATCGGCAATATCGAGTTTTTCCCCAGACTTATACGTTTTTTCAAGAACGCGCCCCGTGGTGAGGTGCTTGAGCTTAACCCTAGTAAAGGCTTGCCCTTTTCCTGGCTTCACAAACTCAAGAGTGACAATATTATAGGGTTCATTATCAATTTCTACTTTAAGTCCGCTTTTGAGATCGTTCGTACTTACTTGAGGCATTTTCGCTCCTTATTTTAGATGAAAGTTTGATGAATAAGGGATTATTTTTCAACTTGAAAGAAGGGGGCGTCTGGAGAGGGCGGTAACCTCATTATGAAGACGATCAACCCCAGCATCAAGGCGGGCTTGAACATTTTCTAGAGCTTTGACTGTTGCTGTGTATCTTTGGGCAAGGGCCTGGAATTTTTTTTCTTTATCGCGAAGAGCTTGAGTCACAAGGGAGAGTTTGTCTACATTTTTTTTGACTTCGCTTCCTGCCCTTAAGAGGCGCTGAATTTCTCCTCGCAATTTTGCCCGCTCTTTTGAAACAACATGGAGATGGGTCTTAAGATCTGAAAGGCGCTCTTTGAGTGAAGTAATATGGGACGTGAGATCGGGAGCTGTGTGGAGCGTGTAGGCAACAAAACAGCAGGTAGAGCCGAGTAAAAAGAAAAGGCAAGTCAGAACGCCCGATTGGAACAGGGCAATAGCAATGCCTGAAACGGCGACAGCTGTTGAAACCCATAGCACTACTTCTGGGAGATGTTTTGGGGATCTGATCATGTCTAAAATAGGGGACATGAAGGCAGATTACTTCTCTTATTATTCAAAATGCAACTAAAAAAAGGGTTTTTTTTGACCATTTCTTGTGTAAAGGAAGAGGAAATGGTATGATACTCAGCATGAATCAAGTTCGGGAACATTGGGGCTCTAAGTTTGGCTTTGTCATGGCAGCCATTGGCTCCGCAATTGGCCTTGGAATTTTATGGAAATTTCCCTACACCGTGGGGGAGAATGGGGGAGGACTTTTCCTTTTTACCTATTTCATCTGCCTCCTCGTTGTGGGCATTCCCTTATTTATTGGAGAATTGATTCTTGGCCGTTATTCAGAAAGGGCAGCTGTCGGTGCTTTTGCAAATCCTAAATGGCGCATAGCTGGCTGGCTTGGGGTTCTTTCTTCATTTTTAATTATGTCTTTTTATTCGGTCATTGCAGGTTGGGGGATGAGCTATGTGCTCATGTCGCTGACAGGATTTTATCAAGGACTGACTCACGCTCAAATTGGGCAGGTTTTTGAAGATCTCTCCCATGCAGGGGGCATTACGGTGATGTGGCATTTTCTTTTCACCCTGATTACGGTTGCTATTGTTGTTTCTGGGGTTCGAAAAGGGATTGAATTTTGGGCAAAACATATGACCCGGATCCTTCTTATTCTTCTTGTGCTCCTTTTTATATATAGTACGTTTTTAGAAGGGTTTGGGGAGGCCTGTCGCTTCATTTTTACCCCTAAATTTGATGGATTTCGGTTTTCAAGTGCCATTGAAGCTCTAGGACTTGCATTCTGGACGCTCAGTATAGGGCAGGGGATTATGATTTCTTACGGTAGCTATATGAAAAAGGATCATAATATTTTGCAACTTGCGGGAGTCGTTGGGGGATCTGTGGTGCTTGTTGCCATTTTATCGGCACTGACCATTTTCCCTGTGATTTTTACCTTTAATCTTTCGCCTCAAGCAGGGCCCGGTCTTGTGTTTAAGACACTCCCTTATTTATTTGCTCAATTACCAGGGGCTCTTGTGATTTCTACCCTCTTTTTTGTCTTATTTGTCTTTACAGCGCTGACTTCAGCGATTCCATTAATTGAGGTAGTGACGACAAATATTATGGAACTCCACAATGTGCCAAGAAAGAAAGCGGCGATTTGGGTGGGGTTAGGGTGTTTTATTTTTGGTATCCCAAGTGCCCTTGCTGTATCACATGGGGTTTTCGCCGATTGGAAGGCAATTTATGGCAGGGATTTTCTTGAGACGATTAATACGGTCGTTTCTACCTGGATCATCCCTATAGGGGGATTACTTATCTCGATTTACTTGGGCTGGATCATGGATCAGAAAGCTTGCTATGAAGAATTTATTTCTGGGAATCGATATGGGTTTCTTTTTAAGCCTTGGCGCTTTTTTGTTCGCTACATAGTGCCTATTACTATCCTTATTATTATTATTCAAACAAGTGGTCTTTACAATTTCGATAGGGTTTCATGACAACAAGAGAGCATTGGAGTTCCCGTCTTGGGTTTATTTTTGCTGCGGTGGGATCTGCTGTAGGTCTTGGTGTCCTTTGGAAATTTCCGTATACCGTTGGACAAAATGGAGGGGGACTTTTTCTCCTTTCTTACATTATTTGTATTCTTGTTATCGGGATTCCTGTGTTTATTGGGGAGCTTGCGATCGGAAGAGTGAGTCAACGCGCCGCTGTTGGAGCTTTTGCCCATTTATGTATGGGGAAAACAAGCTGGAAGGTAGGGGGCTGGCTTGGGGTGATTTCGAGCTTTTTTATTATGGGATTTTACCCCGTAGTTGCAGGTTGGGGAATGAGCTATGTCCTCATGTCTTTAACTGGGTTCTATCAGAATCTTACCGAAGCTCAAATTGGAGAGACATACCATCTGCTATCTCATTCGGGATCGATCACTCTTTTTTGGCAATTTCTATTCACTCTCATTACGATGGGTATTGTTCTCTCTGGAGTGCGTAAGGGGATTGAATTTTGGTCTCGCATTATGACTCGGGCTCTCTTTATTCTTCTCCTGATCCTCTTTTTCTACGCCTGTCGATTAAGCGGATTTAAAGAGGCAGCTTACTTTATTTTTGCCCCTGACTGGGGCGAGTTTCATCTGTCTAGCGTTCTTGAAGCCCTTGGATTGGCCTTTTTTACCCTCAGCTTAGGGCAGGGGATCATGATTTCATATGGAAGCTACCTCAAAGAGGATGTGAATCTTCCTAACATGGCCTCTATCGTAGGGGGGTCTGTAATTGTAGTGGCTATGCTAGCTGCAATGACAGTATTTCCGATTGTGTTTACGTTTGGCCTTTCTCCGTCAGCAGGAACAGGAATGATTTTTACGACACTTCCTTTTCTTTTTGCCAAACTGCCTGGGGCTCTTATTTTATCTACCATTTTCTTTGTCCTTTTTGTATTTACAGCTCTGACTTCAGCCATTCCTTTTGTAGAGGTTGTGGCGACAAATCTTATGGAGCTTTTAGGTTGGGAGAGGAAAAAAGCGGTCCTGACGACCTGCTTAGCTACATTTACTTTTGGCATTCCCGCTGCACTTTCCAACTCAGCGTCTGTCTTTCCTGAGTGGAGTCAGATTTACGGAAAAACTTTTTTCGCAACCATTGAACAACTCGTCTTTATCTGGTTTGTTCCTGTAGCGGGGTTAATTACGTCTCTGTTCATAGGTTGGGTAGTTGATAAAGAGATCCTCAAGGCAAATATTCCTGGAAGATTTTTCCCTCTCTGGCATTTCTTTATGCGTTGGGTGATTCCTGCGATTATTTTCCTTATCATTATTGATAAGGGTGGAATCTTAGCGTTTTAACAACAACGTTAGGGACAT